>JALGTY010000024.1 GCA_029821145.1 Candidatus Zipacnadia bacterium | reverse complement strand
CAGCTTCTGGTTAGCTGCCAGAACAGCCTCTACCAGCTCGTGTCCGACCATTGCTCTTGCCTTCCGTTGCGCCCAAGGCATTGGGCCAGGACTGTAAGCCAGGCTTTCCAGCCTTGCCAGTCGGGCTAGAAAGCCCGACCTACGCGATTCGGGCGGTGGGAGACCGGTCCGTCAATGAGTTGCAACCGGCCGACCGTACTTCTCGATGAAGCTTTCGGCTATCTCAAAACCCAGCCCCGGCTTGTCTTCGAAGAGCAGGACCGTACTTCTCGATGAAGCTTTCGGCTATCTCAAAACCCAGCCCCGGCTTGTCTTCGAAGAGCAGGAAGCCGTCTTCAAACTGCGGCGGCTCCTGCAGCATTGCCTCCATGAGGCCGGTCTGGCTGCCTTCGAGCTCCAGCCGCTCCGCATACGGCATCGCCGCCGAGATATTGGCCGCCGTCATCAGCGCCACCGGCGAAATCCAACTATGCAGCGACATGCGTACCTCGTACAGCGGTGCCAGTTCACCGATTATCCGCGCCGCCGAGATCCCTCCGCACAGCCTCGGGTCAGGCATCACCACGTGCATTGTCTGCTCCTGCAGCGCCTCGTGAAAATGTTTCAGTCCGTACAGCGTCTCGCCACCGGCAATAGGCGGCTCCAGCGCAGCCGCCAGCTTCCGGTAATCATCCCAGCGCCCGGCCGGCAACGGCTCTTCGATCCAGTATATGTCATGCTTGGCGAGCTCCTGGCCCACGGCAAGCGCGGTGTCGTAATCATCGTAAGCGCCGTTGGCATCGGCCATCAGCACCACCTGATTCGTCACCATCTTTCTCACCGCGGCTACGGCTTGGACATCTTTATCGGGATCCCCGCCCAGCTTCATCTTCAGCGCCCGAAAGCCCCCGTCCACAATCCGTTTCGCCTTCCTCACCAGCTCATCTTCCGGCTCCAGATACAGACCCGTTACGTAGGTGTCCAACAGGCGGCTGCGCACACCACCCAACAGCCGCGCCACCGACACCCCAAGGCTCTTGCCGGCAAGGTCCCACAGAGCGGTGTCTATGCCACTGAGTACCGCGTGATGGTCCCGACAGCCCTGTGGCCCGACTTCCTTCGCAGCCTTACCGCCGGCCACCAGCGCCATCCGATCCCATAGGAGCATCCGGTCGAGCGGGTCCTGTCCGATGATCAGACCCCTCAGCGCCTCAGCGGCGGGGATGAAGTTGCTTTCTTCCTTCAGCCACGCCTCACCCCATCCGCAGGTGCCGTCCTCGGTGATCACGCGCAGCAGGTAGATGTTCAACTCCGCTGTTTCCGGTCGCGCCGCACTGTGCGGAAGCGGCGGATCCATCGGAAAGGTGAGCGCTATCGGCTCGATATTGGTGACACGCATAGGGTGTCTCTTGCCTCCGGGCATCTTGTGATGACTTGCGCGAGGAATGTATGCAGCGGCGGTTCAACCGTCGTCGTGGCGGGACCGGCTCTTTTCGGCGTGCCAGGAGTGCAGATAGCTCAGCAGGTAGGCGGTGAATACGGCCCCGACCACAGCGAGCAGACCGGCCCACAGTATTGCCCCGTAGTAGTCCCCCATGCCCAACAGCGAGCCGCTCACTCCCCATATCGTCAGCACTACGATCACCGTCATCGCCAGTACGGTTGCGCAGCTTCCGGAGAGCGGTTGGTCAATAGCCCAGCCACCGGAAGTGTCTGTCGGCGGATAGCCCCATCTTAGCGTATTCTGACGCGCCGACGGCGCATCTGACCACACCCAGTCGCGCAGTGCCGCGTATAGCCGCAGGTTGACCAGTCCGACACCCTCCAGGGTGTTCGCCTCCCGGCACACTATGCTGAAAGCTCTCGGCCCTTCACGCGGCGCATGCCAGCGCACTATGATCCGCCGTACTCCCGAACTCGACGCCGCCAACTCCACCTGGTCAATCTGCTCCCTCGGAAGCGACCACTTGTACTCATCGCCCACATACACCAACGTATTCCTCTCCACCGCCAGGAACCCCACGTCGCGGTCGGTCTCACCGTCCCAGACCCGCATTTCCTCACCGGGAGAGAAGCCGACGAAGGCAGCGCCAGCCTGCTCGATGCCGGTGGCAAGCTCGGCTGCGGCGAGTTTGCCCAACCGCTGTCTCAGCCCATAGTTACCCAGCAGAGCCAGTGTGCCTCTACTGTACCATGCCGCCAGGCCTGCAGCAACGAAAGTCGCCGCCGTCAACAGCCCCACCGCGTACGGAGGAGGCGAGCTCCAGAATTGCAGGACCGCCAGCGCCAGCATAAAAGGCGCCACGCCGGCGGCCATCGTCACCATCGCTGCAATCAGCCGATTTCGGCGTCTGAAACCTTTTGTATATGCCCTGGCCGCCATTGTTGCTCCAACACATCAGCGCCATGCCACGTCATCGTGCTGGCTCCCACAGCCGCCTTT
The DNA here is from genome assembly GCA_029821145.1 of Candidatus Zipacnadia bacterium. Taxonomy (GTDB): domain Bacteria; phylum Armatimonadota; class Zipacnadia; order Zipacnadales; family UBA11051; genus UBA11051. The sequence continues at coordinate 20,786 of JALGTY010000024.1, read as the reverse complement.
GCGCCGATGACACAGCTCAAGATGCCCGAAGTCCAAAATCAACCGCCGCCTGTGCATGAATTGCCGTCGTGTCAAACACGGGGACCTCGATGCTTTCCTGTGTAATGAGAAGTGGGAGTTCTGTGCATCCCAGAATCACGCCCTCCGCACCGCCTGCGATGAGCCCCCTGATCGCTGCCGTCACGATCTCTGCTGATGATTGCCTTATCACTCCGAGGCACAATTCATCATAGATGATGTCGTGGATTGCCTGCCGTTCCCTTTGACCGGGTATGACGACCTCAACGCCGTACTTCTGCTGTAACCTGGTCTTGTAGAAATCCTCTTCCATCGTGAACTTCGTCCCTAATAGAGCAACTCTGCTCAATCCTGATTTCCGAATCTCATCACCAGTCGCATCGGCGATATGGATCAACGGAATATTGATGCTGCTTTCGATGTCATCTGCCAGTTTGTGCATAGTGTTTGTGCAGATAACTATGCAGTCAGCCCCTGCCCCCTGCAGTCTCTCGGCAGCCTCAACCATTAGGCCGGCGAGTTCTTCCCATTTTCCTTCACGTTGCAGTTTGCCCAATTCTCCGAAGTCAACAGAATAGAGAATACACCTGGCGGAGTGCAATCCGCCCAGCTTCTCCTGGATGCTCTCATTGATGATGCGATAGTACTCCAGTGAAGAATTCCAACTCATGCCGCCGATGAGGCCGATTGTTCGCACCGTGATCGTCCTCGCCTCGTGTCACTGCCTATAGATTGGCCGTCAGCATCTGCAGCGCTGCGTCGGCCAGCCTCTGCCCCGCATCAGGCCTGAAACGCGCGCTGGAGCCTTCGTAGCCGCCCTGCTGGAGCGCCGCGGCCGTCGGGATATATCCTATCGAGCCATTGGCAAGCTCGATTACAAAGGTCGCCGCAGCCGGGCTTTGCTCCTTTATCTGCAGCCCGAACTCCACGAAGTACTCGCCAGGTATGCCAACAATCGCCAGGTCGCCCAGCCCCAGCACCTGTACTTCCACTTCTTCCGAGGTGATTCCGGCTTCAATGATTTTCAGGGCGCGCAGGGCCGCCCCACGAGCAAAGTTAGCCGACGACATCTGCGAGGCGGTAGCTTCGGTCTCCTCTATATCTCTGCGGAACTGCGCGATCTCTTCATCCGTGAATTCGCGTAGTCCAAGCTCGATTTTTTCGGATCTATACCATAGCGGCTGCAGCTCTACAGGCCGGGCGCTGTAGTCAACCTTCATCACTTCACCGGCCAGGGTCCGTCCCATCATGCGCGCATGGTCAAAGCCGCCCTGCCGTTTGCTGCCGAACACGTTGATATGATTGAGGTTGCCGCACGGCCCGTTAGCGAACATGGCCACAAAATCGGCCCCATAGACGTCCCCGAGCATCTCGCGCATATAGTACGGGTAATCGGCCGAATACCGATAGTTGCCGCTGCCGATCACGTCCAGGTGGCAAGCGAAATTGACCAGCGCGGCCCGACTGCGGCCCTCCTGATCCAGCAGCAGCACGCCCACATCGGGGTCAATCGGCCCATCAAAGGCGGAAACGCCGGGGTTGCCTACTCCCGGGTTAGTGGCCGTGTCACCGCCGAGCATCCGGTAGTTCCGGTTACATGAGATGCGCAGCAGCGCATTATACTGCGGCGCCTCGGGGTACCACCCGAGGTCTCCCAACTCCGGCCCGGCGTGGGTGTGCGTAGCCCATATCATCACCGCGTCCTGCCCTATGCCGGTTTGCCGTGAGACTAGCGCGCGTGCCCGACTGGCCAACTCTGCCGGCAAACCGATCAGATCAGTGCCGACCAGCGCCACCTTAGTGTTCCCGTCATCCAGCACCATCGTGTACGCCGTTAGCGGGTCGTGCACTTCATTGGCAGGTCTGGCGTTGAAATGCCCGGCCAGATGCACGCCCAGCGGCGGCGTAATATCAACTACTTGAAAACCGGCCAGCACGGTCAGGTGCTCCTTCCGCTGCGTCTTACAGTCTCGGCAGGTCGAAATCTAGCTGAAAAGCGGCGTCAGGAGCCAGATTCACATCCATCGCCCTGGCCTGGTAGCCGTATTTGAAGCTGATGATCGTCTGCTGGCCTGTGTTGGTGCGAAGCGAGTAGGCTCCTAACGCATCGGTCACCGTGCCCAACTGGCCCCAGGCAAACCACGGTCCGTCTATGAAGCTGAAACCGGCCAAGTTCTCGACTTCGGTCACGCGCTCGGAGGTCAATTGCCCGTGGTGGGCATCGCCTAGCTCACTGTAGACCAGCGCCTGATTGAGGCCCTGAGCCGCCTCTTGCGCCACTGCGCCGCTTACTACAGCAGACTGAGCAAGCGCCCACTCAGGCAGGTACAAATTTCTGTCCGGAGCATCGCGCATCAGCATAATAGCCCGGCAATGCGGTGGTCACAAGCCAGCTTCCATATATGCACGGGCCCAGCCGGTAGATGCCTGTATTGTCGGTATAGCCCATCACATAGGTCGTGTTGTCGGCCGGCGGGATGCTGATTGTGGCACCACCGTTTTGCGCCAACATGTCGGCTCCATCGAGGATCGCCACCACCAGTGTGTCGGTCACCGGACTGCGACCGCCGCCACTGGTTTCTCCCTCCACCTTCCCGCTGATTACACCGCCCAGTATCGGGTTGATCTCCGAAAGTGGCAGTTGTGTTTGCCCCTCGGCGATCTCAATCGACTGGTGGAAGCCGACGTGGTAGCTGTCATCAACCACCGACATCAGGTGCCGGCCGATCGGCAGCCCACGCAGGTCCAACTCGCCGTTATTGTCGGGCCGTTGCCCCAGCGGGTAGCCATCAAAAAACACCTGGTATTCCACGGGGTCCTTGTCAAACCTATCGAGTAAGTCCTTCACGTTGCCGATCAATTCCCCATGCGTGACCCACTTCAGCAGACCCGCGATCAGTCCACCCGCGCAGCCGCTCAATATCGCCACCAGCACCACGGTCGCCAGTATCAGTCCCAGCCTATCTCTGGATAACGCTTGCTGCATTTCTCATTCAACTCCTCTGAATCGGGTATTTGCACGCTCAACCTGGGCCGTCCATTTCTTAGACAGCATACTCCCCCCACCAGTCGCGATCAATTGGCTTGTGATGGCTTCTCCGGGGCCGGCAGTTTCAACCAGTCGTCGAAGAAATCCAGCACCGTCCGGTCCTGGTGTCCGGCTATCTGCTGTGCAACATCTATCCTCAACCTGATCTTCTCCCCCATGAGATCGTAGCCTTCAGAGATGCGCCGGGCGGCCTCGGCAGCGAGCTCCGGGGGCAAATCCGGCTCATAGCGCTGGTACAGACAAAGCGGCCGCGGCGCGATGAGACACGCCAGGTCCTCGAAGTCCGCATAGGCTAACAGACCCGCCGGCACCGTGCCAGCTACCACTTCACCCAGCGCCCGCCGCTGCTCCTCGCTTGCCACCAGCGGCAGTGACCGGTAGCGGGTAAGGTACCCGCACAGCGCCGTTGCCTGCAGCCTCGTCTCCATTATCGCCGCATAGAGTGCCGGCGCTGCGCCCTTACCGATGCCGACGATCCCGATCCGCTCCCTCTGTACATCCGGCCGCTGGCAAAGCGCCCGATAGGCCGCTGCCAGATCTGCGGCGTCCCGGCCCACAGCGGGCCTGCCCAGCCAATCCCACATCTGCGCCGCCTCGTCTCTGCGCGGACGCTCCCCGTGGCCCCTGCGATCCATGCAGCAGACCACATACCCGGCCGCGGCCAGACGCGATCCCGGTGCCGCATCAGGGTTGTCCTCGTCCAGCAGGCCTGCCATCGCCTCCTTCGAGGTGCCGACATCGTGGCTCAGCACCACTGCCGGCAGCGGCGTTTCATTATCATGCGGCACGCAAACATACGCGGGAATCTGCGTCCCGTCGTCGGCGGCAAAGCTTATCTTCTGCAGGCTGAAGTTCTGCGCGTCTTTCTGCCCCAGAAGCTGCACTTCGACTTCGCCATCTTGCTGCTCCCAGCCAAGCAGCTTGCCCACTCTCTCGCGCAGCAGCCTCTGCCACTGCTCCCAGTCATCACTCCAGCGCGCCAGCAGTGAGAGTTCCCCGCTGCTTTGTATCGCCCACTGCCGCCACCACTCGTCCTCTGCATAGCTTGGCCAGTCGCCCAGTTTGAAATCCATTATTTTCCCATCCAGCACGTTTTCAGGTTTGCCCACCAGCCGCCATTATACTTTACTACACTGCCGGCAAGGAATCCTGCACGCCGCTCGACACGGCGCGACTCCTATTTGTGTCTCACAAAAGCAGGTGACCGCGCCCTGTGAGCGGAATATTGCGTCGTTGTCTGCCACCACTGTACTGAGGAAGGATCGCCAGCGATGCGATTGACAAGGATGTTGAGCTTCGGAATCTGCGTGGGTGTCATGCTTTGCAGCATGTCCGCCTATGCAGCCACCGTCCGTGCTATTTGTAATGTGCCGGCCCATCTTGTCATGCCTCTCGTGCAGCAGAACGAGCCGTTCCACGTCTTCATCAAGGCTGGCAAGGGTCAGTGGCAGCCGGCCGAATATGAGCTGCAAGACGGTCGCATCATTTTCCATCTGCAGCCTGCGAAGTTGGGCGGTTCGGACATAATGCTGCTGCTCAACCCGCCTCAAGACCTTGACATCTACGACAACAACCCGCCGGCTCTGACCGGCCTTAAGGTGGACGCCAGGCAACTGCCGACCGAAAGCGTCGTCCATCTCGGCGTTGCCAACAGAGCTCCTCGCCTTATTCGCATCGGAGCAGTCGATGCCGAGAACGCGCTTGACCTTACGTCTGTCAGCGCCAAGTTGGACGAATTGGCTGTGCGTGAAAAGAACATCAGGATCGAGTCCACAGAGCCAAGCAAAGCTACGGTCAGCGTGCGGCTGCGCAACGTCGAGTATGGCAGGCACCGAGCCATTGTTTCCATCCCCGACGCCTCGCCGCAGGTCAACGCACTGCAGGTCGTCGTCGCCTTTGACTATGTGGACACCACCAACTTCCTGCTGGCGGCGCTGGCCGACGTCAAGATGCGGACTGATAGCTGCTTCTCGAACTACGAGATCCTTGAGCCGCTCAATGACGGCTTCAAGGACTTAACCGGCGTTCACTGCCAAAACGACGTGTCGTGGGCTTCGGCCGAGGGTCCTGGCGATCACTGGGTTGAGGTGACCCTCCCTGAGCCGAAGACCATAAAGGAAGTCACCGTCTATTGGGCGTACTACAGTGGCGCGTATCATACCAGCCAGAAGATTGAAATCCAGGTGCCTGAGGATGCCGGCTGGCGCAGCATCTACTCCTCACCCAAGGAGGGCCATCCTGTCAGCCGCTGCACCACTTTCCGCTTCACACCGGTGAAGATGGACAAGTTCCGCGTCTTTCAGCATTCCGGTGGCGGCGCTGCCGGCCGCCCCGACCTGATGTGGCTGGCCGAAATCGAGGCACGCTAAACGCCGACCCTTGTCAGTGACGCCTCGCTGATACAGGAGGAAGACAAAGATGCGCTTGCTGAAAGCCGTACCTAGTGCCTGCGTAGTCGCGACGCTGCTCGCTTGTGCGCTGCTGGCGTTGCCCGCACAGGCCGAGACGTTGATTAGCGCCAGTTGTCAACTGCTTACCCGGATGGCCGTCGCAGCGCCAGATACCGGAGGGGAACTGCGCATATCCACCAGAGATGCCCAGGGACATTGGGGTCCAGCGGATTTCGAGCACCAGGACGGCATGATAGTCCTGGAACTGAATCCCGAAAAGACGGGGTCGAGTCGGATGTACTTCCTCATCAATCCGCGCCCGGACATTGACCTCGATGACACCAAGCCGCCGCTGCTCTTGGGCGTGAAGGTTGACGGCAATCCCTTGCCCCTATCCACTGACCAGCACATCGGCGAGTTGCCAACCCCCCCGCAAACGATCACTTTCGGTGTAGCTGACCGCGAGAATCCGCTTGACCTGCACTCGCTCAGGGCCAAGATCGACAACCAGGCGGTTGATGCCAGCCACATGCCTTTTTCCGTGATCAGTCTGCGCCAGGCGCGCATTTACGTCGTCACCGCAGACCTCAGCTATGGTAAGCACAAGGTGGAGATGTTCGTCAGCGACGAGGCTCCGCTCCCGAACACGCTGACGGCCGCCGTGCGCTTTGACGTCTTCGATGCCACCAACTGCGCTCTGGCGACCCGGGGCGCGACTTTGGCCGCCGACAGTTGTTTATCGAATTACGAATCCCTGCTCTCGCTCAATGACGGGGTGACCTACCCTCCCGGGCCGGGCCGTTTGAACGATGTCTCATGGGCCTCGGCCGACAGCTCGGCCGAGCACTGGCTCGAAATCCGCTTCGGGCAGACGCGAACCATCAGTGAGCTGGTCGTTTTTTGGACCGTATATCGGGGGAGATACCATCTTCCCCGGGAGACTGATGTGCGCATCCCCGAGGGCGATGACTGGGTGAAGCTGGAGGCCAAGCGGATTGATGGCAGTGGCGACAATTGCATCACCACCTTCAAGTTCGAGCCAATCGAACTTGACCGAATCCGCGTCTATCAGGGCGCGGGCGCCGGCTCCGACAACGCCCCCGGTTACATGTGGGTGACTGAAGTCGAGGCCCGCTGACAGCACCCCCGTATGAGAGGGAAATACGCATGCGCTCGCTCAAAGCTATAGCCGCTGCGTGCGCGGTCATGGCGTTGGCCACCTGTACGCCATCTGCATCGCTTGCCTCTGAGCATCCGCTGCGCATATTCACGAAAGCCGGCCATGCGCAATGGCGTCCGGCGGATTTCGAGTACCGGGACCGAATGCTGATCTTGCACCTCGACCCCGAAAGCGCGGGCGCGTGTCAGATGCACTTTCTCTTCAACCCACCTCCGGGCACTGATCTCAACGAGACCAATCCGCCGCTACTTCTGGGCGTCAAGGTGGACGGACGGCCGGTTGATGCAGTGGCCGACCAGTACCTGGGCTCCGCCCCTGAGCCGCCACAGACGATACTGTTCGGTGTCGCCGACCGCGAAAACATGCTGGATCTGCACTCCATCCGCGCCACGATAGACGGGCGGCCGGTTGACGAGGTCACGTTTTCCGTGCTGAGTGGGCGCGAGGTGCGCATTTGCGTGCATACCGGAGATGTCGGGCCCGGCAAGCACGCGCTCCAGCTTTCCGTCAGCGACGTCGCCCCGCAGCGGAATGTGCTGACCACCGCTGTCCGCTTTCATACTTTCGATCCCACCAACTACGCCGCAGCGGGCAATGAAGCCATCGTTACGGTGGACAGCTCCTACCCGTACACGGGCTATGAAATCCTTGACTGCATCAACGATGGTGTGCGCTACATGCCGTCTTCTCCAGCCGGGCCTATTCACCCCTTTGCTCATCCCTCGTCGGAAGAAAACGTTCCCCACTGGGTCCAGGTGGAGTTCCCGGAGCCAAAGACCATCAGCGAGGTTGCCGTGTACTGGTCCACGATCAGGGACACCTGTCACCGCTCTCTTCAGGCCGAACTGCAGATCCCGCACGGTGATGAGTGGACCACGGTTGAGGCAAAGGTGACCTACAGCGCGGGCGGAAACTGTCTGACCACGTTCACCTTCGCGCCGGTGCAGGTCAAGGAGTTCCGTGTCTGGCAACCCGCCGGCGGTGGCAGCAAAGCCCGTCCCGACCTGATGTATCTAGTTGAAGTGGAAGCCCGCTGAGGTTTCTTCTCGGGCCGAACTTGACTTGCCGCACTATGACCATTACAATTCATCCGCAGTTTGGTCACCCGATATGCCGCCTATCCCCTGGACCCAGAAAGCACTTACGACATGAGCAAACGCGACCGTGCCTGGCTCGAGATAGACCTCGGCGCGATAATCCACAACTTCCATGTAATAGAGGAACGTGTTGGCGGCCATACAACAGTAATGCCGGTGGTCAAAGCCGATGCCTATGGTCATGGCGCGGTGCCGGTGGCCCAGGAGTTGGAGAAGGCCGGAGCCGGTTGGTTCGGGCTGGCGACTGTTGACGAGGCTTTGGAGTTGCGCGGCGCAGGCGTACGCGGCAGGATGTTGATTCTTGGATGCAGCGCGCCACAGCGGGCCAAGGAGATCGTGGCCGCAGATCTCACCCCCACTATCATGACGCCCGTTGATGCCCTCGCATTTGCTGCAGCCGCCGGCGATAGGCCACTGCCGGTGCATATCAAGGTTGACACTGGCATGTGCCGCATGGGCGTGCGCCACGATCAAATCGCCGACTTTTGCCAGCAGGTCAGGGACCTGCATAATCTCGACTTCGAGGGCATCTTTTCGCACTTTGCTGATGCCGGGTTGGACCCCGAATTCTCGGCTCTTCAGATTGACAATTTCCGCCAGGCCGTCGCCGTGGCCGAGCAGATACTTGGCCCTTTCAAGTGGCAGCACATGGCCGCCAGCGCCGCATTGCTGTTGTATCACGACAAGCCTTTCAACATGGTGCGGCCCGGCATTAGTCTCTACGGCGCAGTGGAAGCAGTCACCGGTGACCAGCGGCCGCCACTGAAACAGCCGATGACGCTGAAGGCGCGACTGGCGCTCGTCAAGCGGGTGGTGCCAGGCGACAAGATCGGCTATGGCTGCACCTACGAAGTCAAGCAACTCCAACATATCGGCATAGTGCCGGTCGGCTATGCGGACGGGTATTCGCGGCATCTTTCCAACAATGCCGATGTCATTATCCGCGGGCGGAGGCGGCCAGTGCTCGGGCGCGTGTCCATGGATGTGACGGTCGTATCCCTCGGCCAGGAGGCTGACTGCGAGCCCGGCGACGAAGTTGTACTCATGGGCCGGCAGGGCGAAGAACAGATCACTGTTGACGAGCTGGCCCGCCGCGCTGGCACCATTCCCGAGGAGGTCTTTTCCTGCATGGGCAAGAGGCTGCCTCGAATATATCAGGAGTAAGCCGCCTTATGCAAACTGAGCGTTCAGCGAAGGTACAGGCACCCGCAACCACGGCAAACTTGGGGCCGGGCTTCGACTCTCTGGGCATCGCCCTGGTCCTGTACAATACGGTGGAGCTGCAGCCGGCGTCCGCCCCACAGGTCCAGATAACGGGCCAGGGGGCCACCGAGCTGCCCACGGATGAGACCAATCTGTGCTACCGCGCTGCACAGCGCCTTGCTGGAGAGGCCGGCTACACCGGCCACTGGCATCTGCGCCAGGAAAACGGCATCCCTCTAGCTCGCGGCCTGGGCAGCAGTTCGGCCGCCATCGTAGCCGGAATCATCGCCGCTCGCCATGCCCTTGACTATCCGCTTGACCACCAGGAAGCCCTGGCGTTGGCTGTCGAGATGGAAGGCCATCCCGACAATGTTGCTCCCGCGCTCTTTGGCGGGCTGACTGTCTGTTTTGAGCAGCATGACGGGATCAAGGCTGCGGTGGCGTTGGATGCGCCGGAGGGACTCGTCGCAGTCCTGGCCATCCCGGATTTTCAGGTCAACACTCAACATGCGCGCGATGTGCTGCCCGACCGGGTGCCGCTGCGTAACGCGGTATTCAACACCGGCCAGGCGGCGGCGGTGGTGGCGATGCTTGCCAGCGGCCAGTATGACGGCCTTGCCGACGCCATGCGCGACCGCCTCCACCAGCCTTACCGCGCCCACCTCGTACCGGGGATGGAAGAGCTCATTCAAGCGGCGATAGAGGCCGGTGCCCGAGGTGCGGCGCTGAGCGGCTCCGGCCCTACCATCGTTGCCCTGGCCGAGCGCGACAACTCACAGCGCGTGCAGGCGGCAATGCTGCAGGCCGGTTCACGCACCGCCAGGAACTGGACGGGCATGATTCTGCCTCTCGACAACCAGGGCGTTAAGGTCCTGACCTGACTCGAATAATCCACAAATACGTGCGGCGGGCCTTCTGGATACTATCACGTGACACAGACTTTCCAGCTTGTGTGCCGTTGCCGTTGGAGGGGCTTTGCACAAATCCCGATCCTATCCTGGCCCAGGCAGGATTTCCCCTACCCCGCAAAGAACTTACACATACCAACAATTATCACCAATAGAAACCGGAGTGAATTCTGATGCCTGACGCGATAGGCTGCGAACAGGTTAGTTCTGCCGTGGATGCTCTCAACGACAAAGGCCTGCAGTGGCTGCAGGAGATGATCGAGTTCGAGAGCGTACAGGGCAATGAGATGGAGATGCAGGACTACACCAAGCAGGTCATGACTGATATCGGCCTCTCCCCAGAGTTCCGCGAGGTCCCTGACAGCCTCATGGACGACCCTGAGTACAGCCACAACGAGAACGAAGTGTCCTACAAAGGCCGCTACAACCTCGTGGACCAGTGGGGCCGGGACGAAGGTCACAGCGTCATTATTCAGTCCCACATGGACGTCATTCCCGGCGGCGAGTGGGAGGAGGCTTTCACCCCGCGCTTTGACGGTGAGTATGTATATGGCCGTGGCGCTACTGATGACAAGGGCCAGATCGTCATGATGCTTTTGGCTCTCGCTGCACTCAAAGACCTCGGCTTTGACCCCGGCGGACGCATCGAGACACAGTTCGTCATCGAAGAAGAGGTCGGTGGCAATGGAGCGCTGGCCCTCATCCGCCAGGGCTGCACTGCTGACGCGGTGATAATCGGCGAGGGCTCGCTGCTCAACGTTTTCCCTGCCAACCGGGGCGCAATCTGGTTCAAGCTCATCACCTACGGCAAATCGCTGCACATGGGCCGCCGCAATGAAGGCGAGAACGCCATCGAGAAGATGATGGAGGCCATCTCCCATATCCTGGAATACGAAAAAAAGCTGATTGCCGACAGCCAGAACTATCCGCTGTTCGAGCGCTACGAGGCCCCGGTGCAAATATGTATTGGCATGATCAATGCCGGCAACTGGCCCTCGATGGTGCCAGATGAGTGCATCATGGAGGGCGGCGTAGGCTTCTTGCCGAACAAGCAGATGCCGCAGATCAAGCAGGAACTTGAAGACGCCATCCTGCAGACCGACGACGAGTGGCTCAAGTCGCATTACAAGCTCACTTTCGACAAGCTCCACAACGACGCTTACGCGAGTGATCCTAATCACCCGGTGGTGACGGGGCTGAATCAAGCGGCGATAGAATGTGGCATTGATTCGGAGATATTCGGCTGGAATGTGAGCTGTGACGCGCGGCTGTATGCGAAGCTGGCCGGGCTGACGACAATGGTGTTTGGACCCGGTACTATCGCCGATGCCCATGCGGCAGGCGAAAAGGTGGAATGGGCGCAGGTGATGCAGGCTGCAAAGGCTCTGGCGCTGGCGCTGAGCCGGTGGTGTGAGTAATGCCGGGCATACACGGCACTGGCAGAGCTGTATAGAGATTTGCTGCGAGACACCCAAATCATGGAGGTATTCCAATGGCTAAATGTCGCGTGGGCGTAGTGGGAGTAGGTACATTTGGTATCAACCACCTGCGCTGCTTCCGGCAGTTGGGCTACATCGGTGTGGCGGAACTGGTGGCGGCGGCTGATATCAATGAGGAGTTAGTGAATCAGCGCACCACGGAGGGGTTCGACTTCAACCCCTACACCAGCGTTGATGACATGCTGGCGAATGAGGAACTGGATGCGGTAACGATCGTGACTCCGGACCCGTTCCATAAGGAGGTTGCGCTCAAGGCGGCCGAGGCGGGGGTGCATATTCTCAGCGAAAAGCCGCTGGATGTCACCGTTGAAGGCTGCCAGCAGATGATTGACGCCGCCGAGGCCAACAATGTCCTGCTGATGGTGGATTTCCACAAGCGCTATGACGAGTACCACATCGCGATGAAGCAGAAGCTCGCAGCGGGCGACCTCGGCGAGATCGAGTACGGCTACGTGCACATGGAGGACCGTATCGAGGTGCCCAAAGACTGGTTCGCAGAGTGGGCGCAGAATTCCTCACCCGCATGGTTCCTCGGCATCCACTTCTATGACCTGACCCGCTACCTGATGGAGACCGAGCCGGTGCGGGTCTGGGCCACCGGCGTCAAGAAGCGCCTGCTCGAATTCGGCATTGACAGCTATGATTCGATTTCGGCGAAAGTCGAGTTCGACAACGGCTCAACCGTGGCTTTTGACACGTGCTGGATACTGCCGTATGAGTTCGAGGCCATTGTGAATCAGGGCATCCGGCTGGTCGGGACGACGGGGCTCTTGGAGTGCGACAGCCAGGATCGCGGGACGATCACCTGCTGCGAAAACGAGGGCATGATGACGCACAACCAGAGCTTCCTGCGCCAGCGCACCGACAAGCAGGGCCGTGAGATCTGGGAAGGTTATGGCATGGACTCCATCGCCGATTTCGCGCACAATGTAAATGTGCTGCTTGAGGGTGGGCGAATTGATGATGTAGGCGACTATCCGTCCGGCTATGACGGACTGCAGGCGACCAAGCTAGCCTGCGCCGTCCACGAGAGCGTGGAAACCGGCGGCATCGTCGAACTGTAAAGATGACGGATGACAAAACAATGGAGAAAACACTATGGCGAGACACTTTGGCATGATGCTGATTATCTGTGCAATCCTCGTCGGACTTTGCGCTGCCGCCCACGCCGAGAACGCCGCCTCCGGCTACAAGAACGTGGTCAGCAAGAGCTATTTCATACCCGCCATGGTCATTCCCGGCTATGACACGTGGGGCCAGTCTGCGGGGTGGCTGCCGGCGATGAATGGCTCTCATCCCAAGCCTCGTAACCGGACGCTGGATGACAAGGACAAGACGGACCCGGCCAACATCCCCGGCGTCTATCAGATGCGGTCCAGAGAGATCGTGATATTCTCATCGAAGCGCCGTAAATAGAGAGTGGGGCCAGTCATCTGCTTTTTCGTGGCACAGGCTTTCCCCTCCGGCGAGCTCAGGGCCGTGAGCCTGTCGAAGCGGAAAGCCTGACCCATGTGATGAGGGAGGGTGCGGGCCGGTTTCACTCCCGATGGTGCAGCACCCACTGCTTTGCAGCGCGTACCCGCCGTTCAGCCAGCCCCTCCATTACGACCCCTACGAAAAGGTACGACGTGCTCCACCGAGGGAATAGCAAGGTAAGTAGTTACCAGTATAGGAATTGCCTGCGATGAGATGGGGCTTAGCTCTGAATTGCCTGGGAGGCGATTGCTTTGGGTATCACAATCGGCGTCTATGGCCTTGACCACCCGCACGCGGGGGGACACTTTGCAGACCTGGACACGGTGGCGGGTATTGATGCGGTCCTAGTCTGGGACGCGGACGAGGCGGCAGCACGTAAGCGGGCCGAAAGCCTCAGCCGAGGGGCCTACTACCCCGACGGCTGGGAGAACATGCTGCGCGATGAGAATATCCCCGCAGTCTGCATCTTCACCAACAACCGCGATGCGGGCCATCTGACCAGAGAGGCGATGGAAGCCGGCAAGTGGGTCTATGCCGATAAGCCGGGGGCCACAAATGTCGCCGACATGAAAGAGATCGTCGCCGTCGGCGAGCGCACCGGCACGTACTTCTGTCCCTGCTACGCCAGGAGAACGGCCGATGAGACGCAGAAGATGCAGCAGCTTGTTGCGGAGGGCGCGATTGGTGAGCTGTGGTCGTTTCAGGCCGTGTGGGTCACCTCCCAGGCGGGGCTGCGCGGGCCCGAGAACTGGCTGTTTCACAAAGAGTACGCCGGCGGGGGCATCATCTACTGGCTGGGCTGCCATTGGCTGGACAATCTGCGCCTAATCAGCGGCAGCCGCGTGGCCGCCGTCAGCGCCATGACCGACACGAAAAGTCCGGAGGTGGATGTGGAGGAGGTGGCCTGCGTGAATCTGCGGCTACAAAACGGTGCAATCGGAAACATGCGGGCAGGCTATCTGCTGGACCCCTACACCGGCTACGACGACAATGACCTGATGATGGCCTTCGAAGGCTCCGATGGAGCCCTGACTTATACTCCTCACAGCGGGGAAGTGACGCTGCGGCTGCGTAGTAAGGCGCCAGGCTTTGAGTACGCCGCCGAAGGAGCGAGTATAGAAGTGGACCGTCGCCGTCCGCCCGGCGGATACGCGCCTGCGATGCTGGAGGCGTTCGTGCAGGCGCTTGAGGATGGCACCGAGCCGGCGGCGACCCAGCACGATGCGCTGTATGTGCTGCGGGTGGCCGAGGCAATATACCAGGCAGCAGAAAGCGGGCAGGAGCAGACAATAGCATGGTAGGGCTGAGGCCGCCGACCTACCCCCGAGACCTGCGGCGTCGGGTTGGGAGCCCGACCCACGGGATAGAAAAAGCATTGCCAGACTGGAAAGCCTGGCCCACGCGGTGATATCTGGGATGTCCGGCATCGCCTCGAGAATGTCAGACGCGAAGACAGCAAACACCCAACTGTTGGCCCTGCGAAAAAAGGCATCGGCACAGTATTGACTTGCGAACGCGTTCCTGCTATACCACGCCAATATAGTAACGAGATTCGGATAGTGCTGCCGGGCTGGAAGCCCGACCCGCGGTCATCATTTCGGTTTGATCCTCATGTCTGAACAGCCCGCTCTTCCCCAACAAGCGACGGCGCATGCATTGAGCAACTTCATTGCAGGGCCCGCACTATGGACGCTGTACAACCCCATCGTGATGCCCGCAACCGCCATCTTTACCGGCTATGCCCTCTCCATCGGCGTGGCGGAGGCACAGATAGCATTTCTGGTGGGTCTCAGCGGCTTGATTGGGATTTGGCAAGTTGTCAGCTTCTACATCGGCCGCCGTATCAGAAACAAGCCTCGTTTCCTTCGGACGCTGGGCCCGCTGGAGATTACGATTGGCAGCTCGGCGATTCTGATGGCCTTTGTGCCCGAGCAGTACCGCTTCACAGGTATTGCCTGCTGCCTGGTGACTGCCTACCTGATCGGTCACACTCTGAGTCCGATGTATAGCACCTGGCTGAGCAACGTGCTGCCTGACGAGTTCCGGGGCGGCTTCATGGGCAAGCAGATGAGTGCGACCACGATTGTGGCCATGGCACATCTGTATCTGGCAGGCTTGTGGATTGACCACATGGAGGAAAGCTACTACGGCTTTCTGACGATCTTCGTGATCGGATGGATCGGAGGACTGGCGGGATACGTGGTGATATGCGCTACTCGATATCCCGAGATTAAGCCCTCGCCGGATGAGGGCAGTTATGCCAGGAGCTTGCTTACCCCGCTGCGCAACTCTTCGTTCCGCAGACTGTGCCTGTATCTTTTCACCAGACTGGTGCCGCTACAGATGGCCTCGGCATTCTACGGGGTCTATATGATTAACTACCTTGAGTTGCCGTACAGCCGGATCGCCATCTATACGAATTTGGCACTGTTTTGCATGATGCTGGGCTATCTAGGCTTTGGCGGGCTGGCGCAGCGCTACGGTTCCAAGCCGCTGCTGCAGATACTCAGTGTACCGGTAGTGGTGACGCCGGTATTGTGGGCGCTGGCGACCAAGGCCAACGCGGGCTGGTTGCTACCACTGGTCTTTTCAATAAACGGTATTGCGTTTTCCGGCATCTTTGTCAGCACCGTCAATCTGCTATTCAAGCTGGTGCCGAGGGGTCAGGAGAACAGCGCGTATTTCGGGGCGTGGATGGGAGTGGCGTCAATCGCCGGTGCGTCGGGGGCATTCGCCGGCGGGGTGCTGCGCAACACTTTGCCGCAGGAGCTGATGTTGTTCGGCCACAGCTTCAACAGCATCCAGGCGATATTCCTACTGGCGTCGCTGTTGTTCGTGATCCCATTCATTTGCGCAGCGTTGATCAAAGAAGATGCAGCGGCCTCGCCCAAGTATCTGCTGGGGCAGTTCCGGGGCAACCTGCTTTCCCTGGCTTACAACTTCGCTATCTATATGGTGGCGCGCGAGGACGAAACGCGTGCAGGGGCGATCCGCGGGCTGGGGCGCTCAGGCAGCCCGCTGGCTCTCAGCAGGCTGCTAGGTGCGTTGAGCCATGTGTCGCACCATGTGCGTGCGGCGGCCGCACGCGCCATCGGGGAAGGCAGATTTGCTGAGGCGGTTGACCCGCTGATCGAGGCGCTGGAGGACGAGGAGTCGGACATCCGTCCAGAGGCGGCCGAGGCTTTGGGCAAGATCGGCACAGAAGCCAGCATCGGCCCGCTCCTGCACGCGCTGGAGGACCCGGACATAAGGGTTCGAACCTCGGCAGTGCAGGCGCTAGGCTATATCGCCACTTCGCAAGCGACGGAGGCGCTGCTGGGGCTACTGTACGGGCCGTTCGACTTCAACTTGTTCCCCGCCCTGGTGGACGCGGCAGGGCGGACCAACGACCTGCGCATCGTGGAGCCTGCACTTGCGGGTCTGAAACGGCTGAAAAAGCCGGTAGTGCGGCTGCAAGTGATCAATGCCGTGTGCCGGGTATTGGGTGAGAAGAACCATTTCTACCGCATCGCAACTGCCAACAAGCTGCAGCGGGCGACGCTGCGCGAAGCAATGGTGCAGCGAGTGAGACGGCTGTTACGCGGGGCCGATTTGCGGGATTGGGAGCCATATCCCGAACTGATGGGAGCGGTGGATGAAGCTATTGCCGACCTGGCCAATGATGACGACCAGAGCTTTGCCCGGCACTGCCTCAAGATGGCCCATCTTATTAGCAGCCGTGAGAGTCTACCGCCACAGACAGAGCAGGCGGCATACGCCATCGAGGGGTATCTGCAGGACGCCCCGGCGGAATTGCTGGGTTCGGAGGGTGTAGTGTTTCTGATCGTCTGCCTCACCTCACTATCCCGGCACCTTCCCCGCGCCGGGCGGGCCAACACCAAACAACAGTCACAGCCCGGCTCGAACGCTCCCCAATCTGACGATGGCAGCCACCGACGCGCGTGATCTATCACGCCCTGCGGGCAGCTGCTGAGTGGGCGCAATGAATTGCGCCCCCACGTAGGATGATGTGATCCGACAGGCGAGACCCCTGTCCTACCGTAGTTAGACCCGTGGGGCAGGCTTCCAGCCTGCCATTGAGCAGATCCAGCCTAGACGGCGGCAGGCTGGAAGCCTGCCCCACGGAAACATTTGTGTGTCATTAACGCCGAGAGGCGAGACGCCCCGGCGTCGCTGAAGCTTCGGGCTTCGCTAAAGGTTTCGCCTTCGGTAAAGCTATGGCGGACACGTCGGCGGACGAAATGGCGGGCAAGCGGGCCCGCTTGACAAGGCCCAGGCACTGAGTTATACTCGGCTCAATTCGAAGTGGCCCCGGCGTGGCCAATATTATGCCCAAGGGTGGTAATCAATTTGGCCGAAAAGTACTGTACCAGGTGCGGTTACTCCAACGATGCGGGACGCGGTGCTTGCCTGATGTGCTACACCTATCTGGACGATAGCGGGCACGGCAGCGTAGTGTGCCCCAACCCCAACTGCAGTATCGAGAACGACCAGGATGCGCTGTTCTGCGCTTTTTGCGGAACGGCCCTCGTCGAGGATGCGCCCAGCCCTGTGCCGGGCCTGGTGGCAGCGGCACTGGCGATCATCGAGGCGACCGGCGGCGAAGTGTCGGATGATGAGTACGAAGAGGAATTCGATGAGGAAGAAATGACCGAAGAGGAGCGGGCGGAGTTCGAGCAGTTTAAGGCCCAGCAGACAGACGTGGACTCAGCAGCGCCTGCCCAGCCCGCAACAGTCGCAGATGAAGAGGAAGATGAAGAGTTTGCCCCGCCTTCGGCCCTGACGCTGGAAGAGAGCGCAATGGGCCCGTCTGAGGCGGCGGAGCCGGCCCTGTCACTGGATGATGCCATGGCCGCGCCGGAAGCTGCGCTTACGATGGAAGATACTACCCCGGCAGAGGAGGAGCCCGAGGCGGCCGCCGAGCCGGTTCTTTCCATGGACGATTCCTCAATCGCTGCGCCCGAGCCGGAGGAGGAAGAGGAACAGTTCATACCTCCCCCGCTGGCAGAGCCCGAGGCGACCGGCGAACTGAGCGAGGAAGACCTGGCACCGCCAGTACCCGACGACCTGCCCGGCTTTGCTGACGAGGCTACGGCTCCGGCAGCAGCGGAACCGGAGCCAGCCGAAGAGCCAGCGCCAGAGCCGCCGACAGAAGCCGCTGAGGAGGAAAAAGAGGAAGAGGAAGCCGAGGAGGATGCCCTGGGCGGCTGGTCGCTTGATTTCGGGGACCAAGAATAGAGTCTACGGAGTCGGGCTGGAAGCCCGACCCACGGGGCTTTTTGGGGAAGCCTGACCCACGCGATGACATTGGGAAGGGCGAACTACGCGGTTGAAGGGGAGCGTAGAGCGTTGCGCGATGTCTGAAATAGATATAGCACAGAACTTCAGGCAACTTGCCGACGAGGTCGCACAAGCGGCGAGCAAGGCCGGACGTGATCCTGAAGAGGTCGCTATTATAGCTGTGACCAAGACGCGTGATGTGGCCGAGATATCTGAGGCACTCGGCGCAGGCGCGCTCGACCTCGGTGAGAACTACGTCCAGGAAATGGTGCGGAAGTACGAGGAACTCGCCAGCAAAGCTCTGCCACAACAGCCGCAGTGGCACTTCATAGGGCACTTGCAGCGCAATAAGGTCAGGCATATTGTGCACTTCTGCCACCTGGTTCATTCTGTGGACAGCGTGCGCCTGATTGCCGAACTCGATAGGCGGGCCGGGCAGCAGCAGCGCAAGCAGCCGGTGCTCTTGCAGCTCGACCTGGCCCAGGAGGAGACCAAGTTCGGGGCCCCGGAGGAGGAGTTGCCGGAGTTGGTCGAGGCGGCTCTGGACTCGCAGAACCTGGACTGGCAGGGCCTGATGTGCATGGCCCCCTTCAGCGACAATCCGGAAGATGCACGTCCGTACTACGCGCGGCTGAGAGAACTGAAAGATAGGCTATCCGACGAGGGTGTCAGTGGCCAGCATTTGCGCCATCTTTCAATGGGCATGACTTCTGATTACAAGGTGGCCATAGAGGAGGGCGCAACACTGATAAGAGTGGGACAGGCGATCTTCGGCGCACGGGACTACCACTAAACAGCTTGATTCGCAGAACCAGATAGTGTATATATACGTACCAAGCCGCTGCAAGACAAACATGGCTTGATTGTCAAGCATCTGCCGTTCGACATCTAGTGACACGATATCTTCACAGCAAGCATCACAGAAACGGAGGCGTTATGATGTCGAAGCGATTTTGGACACGTGTTGTGGACTTCTTTGGATTGCGCTCGCGAAGCCTGTACGACGACCCCGACGGAGACCCGAACTACCAGCCAGATCCCTACCCATACCCGGATTCTGAGTCCAGAGCGATTCCCGCCCGCTCCGAGCGCAGCGAATTCGCGAACGTCACCATCATCCGGGCAGAGCCGGCAGATATGGAGGAAGCCACGGCAGTGGCCGATGAGATCAAACACCGGCTGCCCGTGGTGCTGAATCTGCAATCGGCTCCGGAACACGAAGCCACCCGCATTCGCGACTTCCTCGGCGGCGTAACCTACGGTCTCAATGGGCATATGCGGCGGATTGCGGAATGGGTCTATGTCTGCTCGCCCTTTGACATGCCGGTGGAGCGGCTGGTATTGAAGGGCACCAGCGTGGGCAATCGCGAGCGGGAGGACGTCATCGAGGCACCGGAAGATTACTAGCCAGTCCAAAGGCAGAGGCAACGGCACCCTCACCCCCAACCTCACCCACTCCGTATGATTCCAAACGACAAGGTGAGTGCTTGCTGCTAGTGTGGCCCACGATTGTGTGTTGACTATGGCGAACAGCAAATCCTACGAACTGGCAGTAATCGGATGCGGTGCGATGGGCTCCGGGATGGCCAGCAGCCTCATTGAGGCCGGTGCTATCCCCGCGGAGCAGATTATCGCGGCCGATATTGATGAGGCGCGCCGGAAGGCCATGCAGGAGCTTGGTGTGGCTACCAGCGATGGTGCTTCGGAGGTGGTAAGTGATGCCGCCACGATCCTACTGGCGATCAAGCCGCAGGTGCTCGATGAGGTGCTGGCTGACATCGCTGGTCGGGTCGGCGACCGATTGGTAATCACAATTGCTGCGGGTGTGCCGATCGCCAGATACGAGGCGATGCTGGGGAAGCGAACCAGCATAGTCCGTGTAATGCCGAGTATTCTGTGCACGGTTGGCGAGGCGGCCAGCGCGTACTGCGCCAATGCAGCCTGCAGCAGCGAGCAAGTGGCGCGGGTTGCTGAACTTCTTAACGCCGTGGGCACTGCAGTGGCCGTCAGGGAGGAATTGATGGACGCGGTGACAGGGCTTTCGGGTAGCGGGCCAGCGTTCGTGGCGGTGTTCGTCGAGGCCTTGATAGACGGCGGTGTGGCGGCGGGTCTGTCGCGGGATCAGGCCGCGAGGCTGGCCGCGCAGACGGTGTTGGGCACCGGGCGGTGGCTGCAGGAAAGCGGCTGCTCGCCGAGTGCTCTGAAGGATATGGTAACCTCGCCAGCCGGCACGACGATCGCCGGCATCAAGGCACTGGAAGAGGGCGGGCTGCGCGCCGCTGTGATAGAGGCGGTAGTGGCCGCTGCCAAACGATCCCGGGAGCTGGGGAGTTGAGCTGCCATCATCATGCCCATCGCCGGCCTCTATGTCGTTGGCTGGATATTGCGTCTCTACGAACTGGTCCTGCTCATCCGCGTTGTACTTAGCTGGTTGCGCCTGCCGCCTTACCACCCGGTCATGCGACGTGTGGCGCCCGCTATCTACGCAGTGACCGAGCCACTCTTGAGCCCCATCCGCAAATGGCTGGCACCTTACCAGCGCAATTCGCCATTCGACTTTTCGGTTCTGATACTCTATTTCGCCATCGAAATCGTGCGCCGGTTGCTACCGCGGCTGATGTTCGGCTAATTGTGAAGGCAATCGGGGTGGGTCGGTGCCTACATTGCACATGCCACCCGTGAAATG
>JALGTY010000023.1 GCA_029821145.1 Candidatus Zipacnadia bacterium | reverse complement strand
TAGATCGGCACGTCCGGGTAGCCCAGATCGTCCAGCACCATCCGCTGCAGGGCGTTGTACTGCCCGAAGCGGCACGGCCCGCCGGACCCACCCATAAAGAACGCATATTTGTCCCGCTCAAAGCCGTCCTGACTTACGAATCTGACCATATCGCCGGTGGTGACGACACAGGGGAAACATTCTTTGCCGGAGGTCCAGCGCCGTCCGTAAAACAGTGTTTCTTCATCCGGCTCCGGCAACACCTCCGCTCTCATGCCGCAGGACTCGATTGCGGCCTTCAGAGCATAGGCATGGCTACTCATGTTGGGCATGAGTATGATGCGGTCCTTGGCGTTTTCGATGCCGAGGTGGCGGAACTCCCGTCCGGGCTTGAACTTGTTGCCACGGGTGGACTCGATGCTGTCCAGGAACGCCTCGCAGCGGGTAATCATGCCCGCATCGGCCGAATGTTCATCCACCTCGATGACCAGGCACGGCTTGCCACCGAGCCGCTCCTGGAAAAACTGGATGATAAAGGAATCGGGCCCGCAGCCGAAGTTGGTGATATAGACCGGATACAACCGGGCATCGTCCGCGATGATTTCGGCCGCTGACAGAATATTTTGGCCGTAGCGCCAGTACATATTCCACCAATCTTCCGACAGGCTTACATCATCGAGCGGCAGGAAGTCCATCGGTATAGCCATCACGCCCATCTCTCGCAGCTTCTGAGGGATCTCCAGGTTCGCTCCCGGGTCGCAGCCGTTGTAGGAGCGACTGACGATGACCAGGGCGTACTTGTCATCAGGCAATTCAGCGAGCGCCTGTTTGCCCCGCTCGCACGCCGCTTCCTGGAAGCGCTCAAGCGCCTCCTCCCCGGCTTTCAGCGCTCGACTCAAATCAGCCCTGGACTTGCCCAATTTCTTAGCCAGTTCCGCAAAGGCTCGCATTCGGTGCTTGTGGCCGTACTGGAAATAGACCCTCGGTGCCAGCACCTCGACGCCGTACGCGGCGTAGTCAACCGCTGCACGGCTCATGTACGGCAGGCTCTGCGAGTACGGGCATACAAAGCTATCTGTCATGCCCTCGGCCTTCTTTTTCAAATTGATTACGCTCGGCAGGAAGACGTAGTCAACGCCCTTGTCGCGCACCAGGTTGTAGATATGCCCTAGAGCGATCTTCACAGGAAAGCACGTTTCAGCCACCGAACGCTCCGCGCCCTCGTGGATGATCTTGTTGTTGGTGCGATCCGAAAGTACGATTTTACAGCCCAACTCGCTTAGAAAAGCATGCCAGAAGGGGTACAGATCGTGGAAAAGCAACGCCCGCGGAACTCCCACTCTCGGGGCATCTTCCCCAATATCAGGATCCCCATCGTATGAGTGTAAGAGCAGCCTTTCGCGCTCCGCAAATAGATCGGGCAGATCAGACTTTTTCTTCTTCTTTTCCACATCATACTTCCCACAGCGACTGCCGTAGTATAGCGGCTCCCTGCCCTCAATCATCACCTTGTTGACTTCGCAGTGGTTAGGGCAGTCCTTACAAATAAACGTCTCAACCTCATAGTTGCGGTCTGACAGGTCAAAGCCGCCGAACTTGGTGCCTTGGCCGGTGTCGTTCTCCATCGCGATGATCGCGCAGCCGATGGCCCCCAGCACCTCCTTGTGCGGCGGGACGATAATCGGCTTGCCGGTGATCTTTTCGAAGGCGGCCACCACAGCATCGTTGAAGGCGGTGCCGCCCTGGAAGAATATGCGCTCGCCCACCCGCTTCTTATCCACGACCTGGTTGAGGTAGTTCTTGACGATAGAGTACGCCAGCCCGCTCACCAGCTCACCGGTCGTCGCACCGGCCGCCTGGTGTTTGATCATCTCCGTCTCCATGAACACCGTGCAGCGCTCGCCCAGGTCCCGGGGAGTTTCGGCCTCCAAGGCCAGTCTGGCAAACTCTTCTTCGATCCTGATGCCCAGTTTTTCCGCCTGCTCTTCCAGGAACGAGCCCGTGCCGGCGGCGCACACCTTGTTCATCGTGAAGTCCACGACGTGCCCGTTGTGAAGGCTTATGTATTTGGAGTCCTGTCCGCCGATTTCGAAGACAGTATCAACTTCCGGGTCAATAGCTAGCGCGCCCCGCGCGTGAGCGGTGATCTCATTCTTCACAATGTCAGCGCCCACAAAATCCCCGGTCAGATAGCGTCCCGAGCCGGTCGTACATACCCCGCGGATCTCCACCATATCACCCACATCATCACCGATTATCTTCAGGCCCCTGCGCACTGCATCAATTGGTTCCCCGGCCGTCATCAGGTAACACTTGGACAGCAAGCGCCCTTCCCGGTCAATTACCGTCAGGTTAGTGGATATCGAGCCCACATCCACGCCCAAATACGCCGGAATCTTCTCCCCGGCGGGCACCTCAGGCTTGTGAATCTCCGAGGGCATGATAACGGACTTTTCGATGACCAGTGGCGCCAGCGGAGGCTTGTCGCTAATCTCCTCGTAGGCCGCCAGCTCCGGCAGCTTACCCAGATCCGGCACCGCGACATCTCCGCTTTCCACAGCTTTCAGCACTGCTCCGATCGCGCCCATGCACCCGAAGTACTCCGGTATGACGAGCTGGTCGTCCGCCAGCTCCAGCACCTTGCGCATGGCCTTGATAATGCCCGGATTCGCTGCCACGCCGCCCTGGAAGGAGATTGGCGGCTTCAGTTCGGCTGCGGCGGCCACTGTGCTCCGGAAATTACGTATCAGCGCATGGCACACACCCGCGACGATCTCCCGCGTCGGCGTGCCTTTTTGCTGAAGGTGAATCATGTCACTCTTGGCGAATACGCTGCAGCGCCCAGCCACCCGAGGCGGGTCATCAATCTGTGCGCCCAGTTCACCAAACTCTTCTATGCTCAGACCCAGCCGCGAAGCCTGCTTATCCAAGAAGCTGCCCGTGCCGGCTGCACACAGCGTATTCATGGCGAAGTCAGCTATCTCCCGCTTACCCTCGGCGTCGGGCGCTTTGAGGAAGACCAGCTTCGAATCGTCTCCGCCGATCTCTACCACCGTGTTCACCTGCGGATACAGCCGCATGGTCGCGGTGGCCTGTGCTACGACTTCATTTACGAAGCCCACTCCCAGGACCTCGGCAACCACACGGCCACTTGACCCGGTCGCGGCCATACCCAGCAGGTTTTCGGGGCCGTACTTCTCCCTCATCTCGCCGATGCTGGCGGCGGCCACCTGCATTGGTCTGCCGTGATGCCGAAGGTAGTCGGCTTCGACGATTTCGAGACTCTCTGCGTCAATTATCGCTACATCTACACTTACCGAGGCGACATCTATCCCCAGGTAATATGACCTGTTCATGGACTGCGGTCCTTCCTGACTGTTAGGACTGCTCTGCGAATTCTGGGGTGCTGCGACCATTTATTATAACCCAGCGGCCGCAGTCATGCCAAGAAACCAGCCGTTTCTGTAAGCGCAACGTGATAATGTCCTATTGCTGCAAAGTGAAAATGTCCTATAGTGGTGTTCTTGCCGTTCGACGGCGAAGTCACCGGAATGGAACTACGAATGAACCTGAAAGAACGCAACCGCTTCAAGATCATCGCCCAGTTAGTTGACCCAGAAATCCGGATGACACAGGCTCAAGCCGCAGCGATTCTCGACTGCAGTCCGCGTCACGCGCGCCGAATGGTCGTCCGTTACCGCAAGGAAGGAGACATCGGTTTGGTCCACAAGTCGCGCGGGAGGCCCGAACTGCGCGATGGTATTTCAGAAACCCGAGCCACGTGAATATGTTTGGGAAGCGGACAGACAAAGGATGGCTGGCGTCCGGGGGACATTGATGCAGGATTGGCATCAATGAACGGCATTCCGTCTTACAGGCTAACGATAACTGAACAGGACGGAGGACTTGTTCAACCTATGACTATCCGTAGTTGGCCGACGCCTGGGTTGTTTTGGCGGCAGGCGCGGACTGGTCGTGATAGTCGGGTTGCCGCTGTTGATACTCTTGCTCCCAAATCGGATCCATAAGCTCATGCAATCTCTTCGAGTATTCATCGAGATGAGCTTTGATCTTGGAGTCTGTGATAATCGTCTCCGCCCCTTCGTGAGTGGGAAAAGCACCGGTCTGCTCGACGATCTCTCGGAGTACCCACGGCTGGTCAATAATCTGGCAAGGCGTCAAGAGGTTGTCAGAATAGCGGTCTGGAGCAGTTGTTGCCTGCTGTCTTCTCCTAATCTCTCGAAAGAACTCAGAGTTACAAACCTCTTTCAGGCTCTTGTCTTTGATGTTGTCAACAGCGAAGTGAACAAAGCCGCAGGGCTCGACATTGCCGTCGCCATTTATGTGGAGGTACTGATTGCCGCCGGCGAGGCAGCCATTACACCGGGTACCATCATTCCAGAAGTCACCGATGAAAATGGGTTTGTTAGCGCAGACATAGTGATTGAATTTCCTGAGTTGATTTCGTTGTTCAGGCGTGGCCATAAGGCTAACATCGGGGTTATTGCCAATTGGGATATACTGAAAATACCAACCGAATAGACATCCCTGGTCAATGAGGAAATCAACGAATTCGTCAGAGGCAACCAGTTCCGCGTTTTGTGAGGTGACGGTGGCTGAAAAGCCAAAGAT
Source organism: Candidatus Zipacnadia bacterium (assembly GCA_029821145.1). Taxonomy (GTDB): domain Bacteria; phylum Armatimonadota; class Zipacnadia; order Zipacnadales; family UBA11051; genus UBA11051. The sequence goes on along the minus strand of JALGTY010000023.1, from coordinate 14,179 downwards.
GACGCCTTCTTCTTTCAACAATTTCGCCGCTCGCATGATCTTCTTCCAGGTGCCCTTGCCGCGTCGCTCGTCCGTTTCTTTTTCAAAGCCCTCGACAGAGAGGGCGGGAGCCACATTGCCGACCTGGGCCAATCGCCTGGCCATGTTTTCATCAATCAACGTGCCATTGGTGTATTGGAGCCAGTAGGTATCATTGTGCTTTTCGTAAGCATCGAAGATGTCTTCCCTCATGAATGTTTCTCCGCCCAATGTGACCACGAAGTACATCCCCATCTCCTTGGCTTCGGTCAAGACACGGTCCAGTAGCTCAGGGGGCCAGTCATCTTTCTTGGAATACATGTAGCGGCGAGTGGAGCAGCCAATACAGTTGAGATTGCATCTCATGGTAGGACTAATCAAGATGAATGTCGGGGGCCTGAAGCCTTCGCGTTCAGCGAACTTGCGCCTCTTAGCGGTTCCCACGATAAGCTCGTTGCCGATGAGATTCTGGACGAATTTCTTCTGACACGTGGGACTGCTTTCGCGTTGTATTCTCTGCATGAATTGGTATGAAGCGCCGTGTTGGCCGAGCACTTTTGTTCTGAAGTTTTCAAGTGCTGCGCTTGTCTCTTGGTTACGCGTAACCAATTCTGCGACGCGCAGCAGCTTGGCTGTCTGAGCGGCCGAAGCGTACTTGACAACTTGGGCAAGTAGCCAGACAGACCGTCTCGCCAACCCCAGTTTGAATCCATTGGTAGCGTTGTGGAGATTGTTGCTGAGTTCCATTCTAATTCCCCATTCCTTGTCCTCGAGAGAAATCGGAGACCGGTTAGCCTTTGACATTCAGCCCAAGGGCAGCCGCAATGTTTTTTGTGGCTTTCTTAGTGTCGATTCTGTTGTTCAACAACGAGTGTTGCAGAATTACGCCATCCATCATGGCGATGAGCATGGAAGTCAGCGAACGGCTCTCGACTTTCCGAGCGGATTGCTTGCCAACAAGCATCTCTTCGATCAGAGGCTGAATCGCATTTGAGACTTGTTGCCTCAATTGAGTGATACGCTTGTGTATCTCACGATCAACCGGTGATAGCTTTAGCGCAAGTGCCTTGATGAGATTCTTTTCTCTGATGCCGAAGTCGAGATAGCTGTCAATGAGCTTGTGTAGTCTCTGACTGACTGTGTTCTCATCGAGGGCTTTGGCAATAAGTGAGTTCAGACGATTGAAAACCTCGTCCAGCACCTCGCGATAAATCTCAGTCTTGCCGGTGAAGTGATAATAGAGTGCTGCTTTAGTGATATTGACTCTCTCGGCGATATCATTCATCGAAACGCCTAAGTAGCCATGTTGTGAGAAAAGCCCGCGTGCAACCTCAATAATGCGTTTCTTGGTTCCGGGATTATCGTTGTCTTGCTGCTTCTTGGTTTTGGTCATGGCTGTTGGATAAACCCTCCTATCTTACTTACCAGTCGGTAAGTTGTTTTGATTCTATCAGACTCAGCCGGGACTTGTCAAGGGCAAAGTCTATTCCAGAGGTAGTGTTTCAGGCAATATGGGATTTGAGCCGGCAAGAATGGGAATTCATAGACGCGCTCATGGGCCAGCGAAGCCGCAGCATGTCAGAATAGTGCACAGCTCCACCAATCACAAGAAGAAGGTATCCTGGGCTTAGAAGGGGAAAAGCAGAAGGGATAAGTTCCACAGCATCAGTTCAATCATCAAGACTACCCCCGACAGCCGCTGCCAGCAATCCGGCTTCTGCGTGCTGCCATGCCGGAAATAAATTATTTGCATTTCAGGGGAATAAGCAACGGCTATACTTCGTCAAAGAAGGTGTACTGTGCCTGCAAGGACAAAGCTTAATGAGCGGAGTGTCGCAGCAATTCGCCAAGTATCGCGGCTGCCTCGCGACAAGCCCCCACAGCAATGCGATTCTTGCATATCGTGATACCGAAGACATGATCTCGATATGTACTAACATCTGGTTGGTGATAAATCCATGAGCAGATCATCATTCGTTGTTCGTGTCGGGCTGCCCTTCGACTTGGGTCAGGGCCTGTGGGCAGCCCGAGCTACGTGCCTGATTGGAGTGCTTGCGCTGGTGTGTGTGACGGTGCAAGTAGCGGCCCAGACGAGCGCTTCACTGCCGGATCTGGCAGAGCCGCTGAGCCTGCAGCAGTGCATCGAAATGGCCTGGGAGCGGCACCCCAATGTGGCCCTCGCCAAGGCAGCAGCGGACGCGGCCAGAGCCAACGCCATACAGCAGCGCAGCCTGCGTTACCCGAATCTACAATTACGCTGGAGCGCGCGGGAGACTCAGAGCCTCGACCGGCCGATAAGCGTCGGCGGCGGAGTGCTCCGGGGCACGAGCGAACGCCGCACGCAGCGCGACGCAGAGCTGGTGCTGGATTACACCATTTATGAGAGCGGGCTGAAGTCCCGCATTGACCGGGCAAAGACCTCGGCAAGGGCTTCCGAGTATGGTATCGCCGATGCCAGGAGACTGCTGGCCTACGAGGTGACTGCGGCGTATTGGGCCATCGTAGCAGCAGAGGAGTACGCTGTCGTGGCGATGAACGCCGTCGCCAATGCCGAGCGCCACCGCGAATTGGTCGAGGCACGCATAGAGGCCGGTGTGGCACCTGCAGCGGACTTACTGCCGGTCAAGGTGGAGGTGTCGGAGGCGCGGCTGGATGCGGTGCGGGCCGATACCGAGCTGCATGTGACCCACGCAGGGCTGAGGGCGCTGCTGGGTTTACCTCCGGGTGCGGGCCTGAGACTCGCGGATGGACTCGTACAGAGCGCCTACGACAATGAACTTGACGCGCTGCTGGCCATAGCGGAGCAGCACCGCCCCGACCTTGCCGAGCGGCGGCTGGGCGTGCGGGCCGCGCAACTGGGTGTCAAGACCGCCGAGGCGGAGGACGGCGTGAAGTTCAGTGCCGGCGTCAGCGGCGACTACGGGCGCCATACCGGCACCACCGGTGAGACCTGGATGGCGCGGATCGGGGCAACATATCCGTTGTTCGATGCCGGAGCCACTAGAGCTCAAGTGGCCTCGGCCCGCGCTGATGTAGAAAGCGCCCGGTGGCGGGTTGCAGCGCTGATGCTCAGTATTCAGGAGGAAGTCGAGGCGGCGCACCTGCGTCTGCGCCAGGCCGCAGCGGTTATCGAGGCGGCAGGCGTGGCTCGCCAGGATGCGCAGAAGAGTTTGGAGGCGGCCGAGGCCCGCTACCAGGAGGGCCTCGCGATCGTCGTCGAGGTCACGGACGCGCAACTGGCACTGTTGCGGGCGCAGGTGGCACAAGTGCAGGCACAATACGACTACGCCATCGCCTCGGCCGCGCTCTGCAAAGCCGTCAGCACTGATATGACAATGCTAGCAGGTGATGACCAGTGACGCTCAAGCGTATCGCGACCGCCGTGGTGGTGCTGGCGCTGATCGTTGGCGCGGGATGGTACTGGCAAAAGAATAAAGCCGCAAAAAACGCGGAAGATGCGTACGAAATTGAGACCGCCACGGTGGAGCGGAAGGATCTGACGATAACCGTGTCGGCCAGTGGTGTGCTCGAGGCTCTGACGACCGTGGAGGTGAAGTCACGCAGCGGCGGCGAGATAACCGGAATGTTCGTAGAGGCCGGCGACTATGTCGAGGCGGGGCAGCTCATCGCCCAGTGTGACCCCACCCAGATCCGGAGCAAGGCCAGACAGGCATCGGCTAACGTCTCCGCGGCCCGTGCCTCGGCGGCCCAGGCGCGGTTGAATGCCTCACTGCAGCAGGTTCAGACCGGCACCTCTATGGTACAGGCCGAGGCCGGTCTGGAGTCCGCACATGCCAACCTCAAGCAGGCCGAAGAACAGTTGGCCCAGGAGCGGCAAACCACGGCGGATGCGGTAAGGAAGGGGCAGGCAGCGCTGAAGTCAGCAAGAGCCCGGCTGTCCCAGGCCGTGGCCCAGCGCGACGTTCAAGGGACGCTGCACGCGGCCGAAGTTGCCAGCGCCGAGGCCTCGGTGGAGTCTGCGCGGCAGAACCTGGCCAAGCTGCGGGCAGGAGCGCGCCCGCAGGAGATAGCGCAAGCCAAGGCGAGTCTGCGCAGTGCCGAAGCCGGCCTGCACAACGCCAAGAAATCGCTGCAGCGGAACGAGGGGTTGCTGGCCAAGGGTTTTGTGTCGAAGCAGGCGGTTGACGACGCCAAGCAGTCGTACGAGCAGGCGCTGGCGCAGCGGGATTCGGCGAAAGAGGCTCTCGGGGAACTTGAAGCCGGCAGCCGGGTGGAGGACATTGCCCAGGCTGAGGCACAACTGGTCCAGGCTGAAGCGTCGCTGCGGCTGGCGAGGACTAACGAGGTACAGATCAGCCTCAAAAAACACGATGTCGTCGCCGCCGAGGCCAGCGTGATAGAAGCGGAGGCGACGCTGGCATCTGCGAAGGCTCAAAGCCGCAACGTGCAAGTGCGCGAGCAGCAACTCAAGGCGGCCAGAGCCGCGGTGCGAGAAGCCGAAGCAGCGCTGCACAAGGCCGAGTCGGGCCCACTGGAAAACGAAGTCAAACGCAAGCAGATAGAGGTGGCGATGGCCGACGTGAGAAGGCAGATGCTGGCCCTGGAGGACGCTGCCTACGACCTGCAATACACGCGGGTGGTTGCCCCTCGCAGCGGCGTCATAATGGAAAAGTTGGTCGAGGAAGGGACGGTCATACCCGCAGGTACCGCGGCCCTGCGCGAGGGCACCGGGCTTGTGACCATCGCCGACATCAGCAAGATGTACGTGCTGGCAGATGTGGACGAAGTTGACATCGCACCGGTTGAGGTAGGCCAGAAATGTGAGATAAGCGTCTCGTCGCTTCCTGACAGGAAGCTGAAGGGGCTCGTGGTGAAGATCTTCCCCCTGGGCGTTGAGGACCAGAACGTAGTGCGCTTCCAGGTTAAGGTGCATATCGAGAAGCCGCCCACTTCGCTGCGGCCGGGGATGACTGCGGATGTGACGATCAAAGTGGCGGAAAGGTCCAATGTGCTGGTAGTGCCCGACCTGTGTATCACCCGCACCAAGGACAAAACTACTGTCGAAGTGATACTCAAGGAGGCGCTGGAGGAACGGGAGGTCAAAGTGGGCCTGAGCAACTGGGAGGAGACCGAGATACTGGAGGGGCTCGAGGAGGGGGAGGAAGTTCTGATACCGCCGCCGCCGGGCACAGAACTGCCGCATTGGATGGGCGGGGGCGACAAGAAGGACGATGCACAACGCAGGAGGTCGCGGATGATGCGACAGTTCCGCGGGCGATAAAAGGGCGCTGACAAAGATGCTGGTTGAAGTCCGAGATCTGACCAAGATATATGTGACAGGCAAAGTCGAGGTGGGGGCCCTGCAGGGCATTGACCTCGACATTGAACAGGGCGAGTTCGTCGCCATCATGGGGCCGTCAGGCTCCGGTAAGACGACATTCATGAACATCATAGGCTGTCTTGACCGGGCCACTGCAGGAACCTACATGCTGTCGGGCCAGCACGCAGAGGGTCTCAACGACGACCAACTGGCCGAGGTCCGTGGCCAACAGATCGGATTTGTGTTTCAGACTTACAATCTGCTGCGACAGGCGACCGCGCTGCAGAACGTAGAACTTCCGCTGCAGTACGCGCGAGTGCGCAACCGGCGGCAAAGGGCGTTGGAGGCGCTGGCGAAGCTGGGGTTGGCCGACCGGGCCCATCACCTCCCCAGCGAGCTCTCCGGCGGGGAGCAGCAGCGCGTCGCGATCGCACGCTCGCTGGTCAACGAGCCCTCCCTGATACTGGCTGACGAGCCCACAGGCAACCTCGACTCGCGGACCGGCGCCGAGGTGATGGACCTGTTTTGCCAGCTCAACCAAGATGGCATCACCATGGTACTGGTGACGCACGACGCGGGTGTCGCCTCTTATGCCAGGCGGCTGGTGCAGTTCCTGGATGGCAAGGTGGTCTCGGATGAAGGCGTGAACGGCAACGGTGAAATGGAGTCGGGCTGGAAGCCCGACCCACGCGAAGAGGGGGACGCGGAGGGGGGAGAGACTGACTGATGAATGTGCTCGAAGCCGTCAAGGTCGCTCTGACCGGCCTGCTTGCCAACAAGCTGCGGTCCTTCCTGACCATGCTGGGTGTAATCATCGGGGTGGCGGCGGTGATCATCGTGGTCGCCATTGGCCAGGGGATGAAACAGGAGACGCTGGAGCGGATCCAGAATCTGGGCACCAACCTGCTGATGGTCAGGCCGGGGGTGTCGCGGCGTAGCGGCGTTGCCTTGGAGACGCCGGTAATCAACCTCGAGACCGAAGACGCCCATGAGATCAAGAACAACGTCAAGGGCGTGCTGGAGGTAGCACCCGAGGTCAGCGGCAGTGCGCAGGCCAAGTACCGCAACAACAACATCCGGACGCGGCTGATCGGCACCACGGTGCAATACCAGACTGTGCGCAACTGGGAGCTAGCCGAAGGCCGGTTCTTCGACGACTCCGAAATCCGCGGGCGCAAGCGCGTGTGTGTCATAGGGCAGGAAATCGTGGACGAACTGTTCTACGGCAGTTCGCCAATCGGCGAATGGATCCGCGTCAACGGGATGCCGTTTGAAGTGCTTGGAGTTGCCGAGGAGGTCGGCGGCTCCTGGGGCAGTCCTGACAACCAGATCGTCGCGCCGCTGACGACGGTGCAGCAGCGCGTGCTGGGGCGGCCATATCTGAGCATGATCGGAGTCTCAGCCCAAAGCCCGGCCCTAGTTGATAAGGTGGAAAAGAGCATCGAGATACTGCTGCGGCGGCGTCACAAGCTGCGCACCGGGCAGCCTAACGATTTTAGAATCATGAAGCAGGCGATGTTTCTGTCCAGCATGGCCGAGGCCGGGGAGACGATGACCAGGCTGCTGGGAGGCATCGCGCTGGTGTCGCTGCTGGTCGGTGGCGTGGGGATCATGAACATCATGCTGGTGTCGGTGACCGAACGGACGCGGGAGATCGGTATCCGCAAGGCTGTCGGTGCTCGCAAAGGCGATATTCTGTCGCAGTTTCTCATCGAGTCGGTGGTGCTCAGCGTCATCGGCGGCGGCATCGGTATCGCTTTCGGCGTGGGGGTGTCTAAACTGCTTTCGTCTGGAGGCACCTGGACCACTATCGTCTCGCCGACGTCAATCCTGTATGCGTTTCTGTTCGCCGCGGCAGTGGGCATCTTCTTCGGCCTGTGGCCGGCCAAGAAAGCCGCGGACATGGACCCCATTGTCGCTCTGCGGCACGAGTGACGCAATCCTGGCTCCGAGGCTACTAGCCTCCGACGTTCACCCACTCCGCTGTCGGCGCCACGCGCTGTGAGTCGATGGTGAGAAGGTTCGTAGTGCGGACCTCCCAACTACCGTCAGCGGCCGCCTTCCGCAGCCATACGCGGCTGGGGAGTGTTACGGTCGCTTCCCCCGAAAGCGTCAAGTACGGCGAAAACACATCTCTGGCCTCGGCGGCTTGTGCATCGTAGGTGAAGCCCGGATGGCGGGCGCAGTGCAGCATCGTCTTGGCCCCTGCCGCTTCCACCTCGGTCACCGGACAGACGCGCTGACTGTCGCCGATCTGTACGACTACGAATTCAACGGAGTCGGGCTGGAAGCCCGACCCACGCGAGGGGTCGGTGTCGGGCTGCCCTTCGACTTCGCTCAGGGCCTGCGGGAAGCCCGCAATATCCTGCCACGTGCCGTTCAGGCGCAGAGCGAACTCGTTTTCACCCAGCTCAACCACCGCCTCAAGCGACAGCGCGGGCCGCGACTGAATTGTCACTTCCAGGTCGCCTAGCTTGAAATGGGTGCAATCATACAGCGCGATGTTGGTGAATTGCGCTGTTTGTGTAATCGCCGCATATCTGCCCTGCAGTCGGGTGCCATCGGGCAGCACCTCTTTTGCGGCAGGATCGAGCGTGTACAAGACAGTGACGTTATCGAACTCCGAACCGGCGGCCCCGCGTATCTTCAGGGCAACGAGGTTATCGCTGTCCGGGGCCAGGTCGGTGATGTCGCCGACAACCCGTTCTTCCCCCCGTTGAGGCTCCCACACAGCGACAAAGCGGGTGTGGAGGTTCTCCCCGTCGCGGCGAAGTACCAGCTTCGGCATGCGAAACTTCTCGACCAGTGAATGATCCTCGCCGCCTTTTGCGGGATCCCAGCAGCGCCGCAGACTCGGCACCGTACAGGTATAGATATCCCCGTCGGCGGGCTGCAACATGTGCAGACGCAGTGGCCTGATCGAGCCGTCATCGGTGGTGAAGGTTGCAACAAAGGGGCCGGTGACTTCGCCCTGGTGCACGTTGCGGAACACGCCGTACCAGGGGTCGGCTTCGCCTGGCTCCAGATGGTGCGGATGTTTCCCCTCGGCGACTCTTTGCTTGATATACTCAGCCGACGCCGGAGGTGTGAACGGCTTGCCGTCATCAGCATAGCTTTCGGCGAAGAATTCGGTTGGGACGGATACCTCCAGGCTCTGCTCGGTCATGCAACTGCCCTGGGCCATCCATTCATGGATGCTGCCGCCGGCGACATCGAAGATGTCAACCACCACGTTGTCACGCTCTCCCAGCGGCACCAGAAACAGCGCGCGGCGGTAGCTGCTGCACTGGGGATACACGCGCGCGTCCTCGGCTTCAATGACCTGCACAGCATCGTGGGGGACGTGCCAGCCCAGCAGATTGCCGTGGTCAGGCGTGCGCTGCTGATTATGCCGGTCAACGACGACCAGATTGTGACCCAGCGACCAGTCGGAGAACTGGCGGTAGGTATGGGCATATCCGATATCGGATATCAGTTCGTCCTGGTAGGCCCACAGAATCAAGCCGAGCATGTCATGATGCGCGTGGCCCCAGCAGCCGGAATAGTGCAGATGTGCCTGGATCTGGTCGCCGTCATCTCTTTGCCCACGGGCCAAAACCCCGTGGCCGAAGGCAGGATACATTAGGGGCCGCGTTTGTGCCGGTGCCGGATGGCCTCTGCTGACCAGCTTGCTGTAGGTGTCGTGCACCATTATGTAGTTGTTGTCCGGATAGACCATCGTCTCCAGGGTGGCAATAGCGTCGCGCAACTGCGGGATGCTCTCCCACATGTCAAGCTGCTCGAAGCGCCCGCCATCAATGGTCGAGACAAACCCGGGCGGGTCGGTGTAGCCTGCAGCGATCAGGCACCCCTGCGCCATGCCGTAGATGTGCTGGCGGGCGTAGGAGGGGCTTTCGGGGAATGTCGCGTCGGCCATCAGGGTCTTTTCGACAAGCTGGGTCTGCTTCCAGTAGGCATAGTGGATCAGTTCGGGCATCCCGGCCGCGCGCCCGATGCAGACGAAGCCCTTAATCTGATAGGGCATGTAGTTGCTGAGCGCCGATGAGGTCTTGGGGTGGCGGACGTCGTAGCGGACGGCGTCTTTGGCGGTGTATAAGAACAGGTCCTGCTCTACCACCTCGCGAGCATCGCCATCGGCCGCTACTTTGTCCAGCTCATCCCACACCTCGGCCGATACGACCAGGTCATAGGCTAAGGCCAAGGTTGTCGGAATGCCGCCGGTGCCTGAATGGTATTTGTCATACCAGATGCCACTGTAAACCTGATAGTCGTCCACGGGGCGGAAGCGCTTGCGGCCCTCCATTCCCGCCCGACCGCGGCTGATCTTGGGCCAGTGCGGGACCGCACAGGCAAAGTCATACAAGATAGCGGCCGCCCGGGTGGCATATTGTTCATCTCCGGTCGTCCGGTACAGCAGTCCCAACCGACGAGCCGAATTTGCCAGGTGGTAAACGCGCTGCGAGTCCATGTACTCGCCATTGAGGTAAATGCGCTTGCCATCGGCGGCATCGTGGTAAGGATATTCCTGGACTTCGCCTTGAGGGCCGGTGATCTCAAACACGCCGGTCGGCGGGAACATGGCAAATACGTCCACTGTGTGGCCCTTGTTGCAGCGGAGCTCGTCTGGGCGGTTGGGCGTCCATACCAGGGAGCCGCCGTCACCGGTGGGGCACTTGACCATCCTGGTAGAGGGCATTACGCGCGCATTGCCGGCGATGCGGTTGCGACGCGGCACCATGCCCAGGAAGTCCTCGGGCGGTACCTGTAGATAAGGCTTCATGTCCCTGGCCATATCATCGAGCTGCCCCTGGGTGAGCTTCACCTCCGGGCTTGGCCAGGCGTCTTTGCCTACAGGAGCCTCCTCGACCACGACGATTCTCTGAAACGGGTTGGTGCGCTGCTCGCGCGGGAGGGTCGCCAGCGCATCTGTCCACTCCTCGCTAGGGAAGAAGCCGCCGTAGTAATCCGCCGCCGGCATGCCCTGCGGTATCTGTGGTAGTGCGCAAACTGCCGTCGCCATGCCGATGGCCAGGGCGCATAAGCTGAGTTGGCACCACGTCATTTGATCTCACTCCTCTGGCCGCGCTGAACCCAGACCGGACTGCTCCAGGCGCGAGCCCGGAAGGCTGGTGCGGTATTGGCCATGTACTGGGGTGAAGCCTTGCCATGTATCTCAACACGGTAATAATGGTCACCCGGTGGGAGGCCCGTATCGTCATGTTCCATCGCAAGCTTCCCGGAGAACTGCTCTTCGGCTATGATCTGCTCGTCGCGCAAGAGCACCGCCCGGTAATCCTCATCAGGCAGGCCGTGTGCGCAGACCGCTATTCGGGGCGGTTCCTCCACGACAACAGCCTCTCCCATCCAGGCGTCGTTGACCCGCAGCATCAGACCGATGCGTTCACCGGCAGTGGCAAAGCAGCGGTGGCGACGCAGGGCTTCGAGCACGCTCGGTCGGTCGAGCCGCTCAATCCAAATACCCGTCAGGCCGCCGTTAAGGCCCGGTGCGCGGCGGTGGTTGTCACCGCCGGCTACGAAGCCGACCTGGTTGTCGGCCAACAGCGTTTCGCGGCAGGTGTCCGCATCGTCAAGGTATATCGAGAAGCCGGAGCAGACCTCGACATTGCGCTCCAGCTCGTCATCATAGATCTCCCATTTGGCGTGGTGCGGGTGGAGCAAGTAGCCTTTTTCGCGCGCGAGGTCCAGCAGCGTGCCCATCGGGTCCTCGCCGGCTTCGCGCCAGCGCAGCATCGCCATGTCAGGGTCATCAGAATACACCGACCGGTGATCAATGCGCTCTTCGAAGGCACAGATACGGTCGGGTGAATCCTGCAGCATGACCTCGAACGGAGTGAACATCTCCGTGCCCTTGTAGCTGAACTCATAGCCGGGCAGCACCACATAGCGCCCCGGGTCATTGAAGATGCTCACCCACCCCTTGTAGAGGTCCCAGTCGTACTCGGTATACGTGCGCCCGCCCCAGCAGTGGTCATTGTCGGTCACCGCGCAGATAGCCAGAAGCGACTTCTCGCGGCCGTACATCAGTAGTTCGTCGGGTTCACCGCACGGCGGGATGGACACATTCGAATGGTTGTGCATGTCGGCCCAGTAGAGCGTATAAGGGCCGCAGGAGGTGAGTGCGTCTTCCTCCGGGATGGCTTCGTATCTCTCTCGTACCACCGCGTCAGGGGTAACAGGCCGCCACTCGGACCAGTCTATCTCTTCATCAGGGGGTGCCGGGGAGGGCGTGCATGTGTCGAAAAAGAGGTGCTCGGTTATCACCTCGCGGGCGAGGCAGTGGAACTCTTCGGCACGCAAGGGCATTCCGGCTTCCACCTCGTAGAAAGTCTTGTCCTTTGCGAGTAGTTGTCTTTCCGACCACTGTCCGTCCTGCCACCGCCGGCCCAGCAGTACACCCGTAGAGCTGGCGGTGGGGCCGTTGTGCTCGGCCTTGCGCTCCCACATCAGCCAGACGGCCCCGTCGTCGGCCACCCGAAGAATGGGTTTGCGCCGCCGCCCACGATAGCTCTGATACCAGCCCCGTGGCTTGCCCAGGGTCAAACCGTAGCGCAGGTCCACACACGCCGGGTTCCCGTCGTTGTCGCACGCAGCCCACCAGCCCTCATCATCGCGAACCGCACATTCGATGCTGAAAGCTTGGTCAAAGACGTAATCCTCGTTCATACAGTCCTGCCATGCCACCCAGGCAACCCATGGACGTCCCTGCCCATCAACGGTCAGCGCCGGGATAGTGTTCCACTGCGGTGTTTGACTGATGCGCTCGACCTGGGTAGGGCCGTTGTGGTCAACCCGGCAGCCGTGGATATCGTAGGAGCCGTCGCGAAAAGCATCCCAGACCACCCACACGCCGCCGGTAATCGCCGCCAGAGCGGGTCGCTGATTGTGCCGATGGTCGGCCCGCAAGGTATAGCGGGCGACGATGGTGCCGTCTGCGATCCGCAGTAGCTCTACGCTGCCTTGTCCGTCGAGCATCTGAGTACGGGCAAGCCATACTGCGCCGGTTTCATCGGCGATGGCCTCCAGATGGCCGCAGAAAGCACCGGCAGGAAGCTCCAGAAGTACTTCTTCATCGGCGAACTTGCCGTCATGCTGCCGGGTCATTATGTACTTGCCGTTGTCGTCCTTGGCCAGCCAGAAGAAATGCACGATGCCCCCGGCGGCTGCAGCAACGGCATTTGCCTGGGTATTGCTCGTCTCGGAAAGCGGCCGGATGGGCGAAAAGGTTTCCGGACCGATGCAGGTAGCGAATACGCGAGTGGCGACACCGCGCCAGGTATTCCAGACCGCCCACAGGGTATCTTCTGATACGCGAATGAGCCGCGCGTTGATGTTGTTCTCGTCAAAGATTCGCATCTACTGCCTCCGGTCCGTACCTCTATGCCGACCAACTATAACAATACACCGGCGCGGCTCGATTGTCCTTCCTGAATCGAAATGCAGGGGCACCATGCCGACACACGGACTTGAACAACTGTTCGGATGCCTATATAATGCACTGTGGCAGCAGTATGCTGCGCAGGAGCGGAGGCAAGGCGGCGTGAACGAAGACGGCAATTCCCGCAACAGCCACAGCCAGGCGGATGGTGGCGAGACGTTACAGCCCACCCGTCGGGCCGGGGATATGAGCGAACTGCGCCGCAAACTGCGCAAGCTCCATCCCACGACGAGCCGTCGGCAGTCTGCGCCCGTTCGCCGCGATATTCCCGAGCGTCCACGGCAGCCTGAGCCTGAGCCGGCGTGGCAGCCACCACCAGGAGAGCCGGTCAGCCTGGAAGATGCGGTGGATGGTGTGGAGATTTCCGCGCCTGTTGGCGGCCCGGCGTATCTGGTCAGAAGCCCGCTGGCTGAACTGGACGCGCAATACCACGAACTTTCCGGCGATTTTCAAGCGGCCCTCACCCGGGAAGAGTCGGACTTGCGGCGACTTCTGCTCGGCGCCGGCGCAGCAGACGACCTGCAACCACAAGACCTGATATTTCTGGACCTGGAGACCACAGGCCTGACCAGCACGCCGCTTTTTCTCATCGGGACGATGGCGTGGGAAGGCGAGAGCTTTGTGATCAACCAGTACCTGGCCCGGAACTACGCCGAGGAAGCAGCGGTCATTTCGCTGCTCGCCGCTGAAGCCGCCGACAAGCTCCTGCTGGTCTCGTTCAACGGCAAGGCCTACGACCTGCCGTACGTGCAGATGCGGGCGGCGGCCACCGGCGTGCGTTTCGAGGTGGAATTCGCCCACTGCGACCTGCTTCACGAGGCGCGACGCGCGTGGGCAGATAGGCTGCCTGACTGCAAGCTGCAAACGCTTGAGGCCCATATTTGTGGCCGGCCCCGCCATAATGACATCCCGGGCAGCGAGATACCCGAGGCGTATCACGAATTCGTGCGCACGGGCAATGCCGCCCAGATGATCGCGATTTTGCAGCACAATGTGCTTGATTTGATAACACTGGCCGAAATAATGCTGAAACTGCCGCCACGGTGATGAGGGATAATGCTGAAACTGCCGCCACGGTGATGAGGGCCGGGTGCGAGGTAAAGTCGGGCATAGTCACTAGCTTTTGTCGGGCTGGAAAGCCCGACCTACGCGTTGATAATGCAATGGATGTAGCAGGCTTCCTGGAACAGATTGAAACATCGCCTGATTACGCCGGGCAGATCGTCTATGTCCGCGAAGTCGCCGCGCGTGGGGCCAACTACGCCGGTCCCGCCGAGCCGCTGCCGGCACCAGTCGTAGCGATGCTGCAGGCCCGCGGGACAGAGCGGCTCTACTCCCACCAGGCGCAGGCCATAGACAGCTTCCACGCCGGAGAAGATACTTTGGTCGTCACCGGCACCGCCTCCGGCAAGTCGCTGTGCTAT
>JALGTY010000317.1 GCA_029821145.1 Candidatus Zipacnadia bacterium | reverse complement strand
TCTGGCCGCAGGCCGTCAGTGTCACCGAGGTCGGGCCGGCGGCTTACAAGGTCACAGCGACAGCCAAAGTTGCCCTCAGCTTGCCGAGTAATACCGCGGCGAGATTGGCGAGCCATTAGGCCTGCCGGCCAATCCAGCAGACAATAGGCCGCTTGGTTGTTCGCAGGCGGCCCTTCTTGTTCGCTCCGGTTTAACTGCCCGCTCCTGCGGCGACCCCCGCGAGTTTCTGCAGTGCTTGGCCGCCTGTTTTCCTGAATTCTTTGCAATAGATATCCGTTGCTGACGCAGGGGAAACGACATCTGTATCGAAATTACTCCATAGAATTCCCTTACACTGAGAAATGGTGATAACAATGCGCTGGGACTTCCTGGTCGTCACAGGCTCGTTGCTATGTCTGCTGTTGTCTATCCCCGCCCACTCGCAGGATGAAGGTCCGATCGCCTACCAGCCCGACATCCTTGGTGTGAAGCGCCTCTTCATGGTGGCTCTGAACGTGCCTGCGGATGCGCCGGAAATCAAAGTCACCTATCCCGACAGTGTCACCATGCTTGATCGCACGCCCTTGCCGGCCAAATCGGAGTTGCGCAAGTACTATTTCCGCAGCCTCAAGCCGGCCAAGCAGGCGGACATTGTCTTCGCGCATCCGGACGGCGAAATCACCATATCCATTGAGATATGGTCATTCGAGGACCTCCGGCAATTCCGCGAACTCAAGGGCAAGCAACTGCCTCGGCGCTGGCCGCTGGGCGAGGCCCTCCCGGAGCTGAAGCAGAGCCAGACGATCACGACTGACGCGATGAAGGCGTCGGCCAAGGGCTCAGCGGGGGCGGGGGAACGATGGCTTGACATAGAGGATGAGACCATCTGGAACTTGCAGCCGGACTCCACGATTCCGCGCTGGCACTGGGTCAATGTCGGTGATGGCTGTCCGGTCCACGGGAAGGAGATCTTCCGGAAGAGAGCTTTCTACCCGTGGCTGAAGGACAGCGCGGTTCCCTACAGTTGGAAGATCGAATGCCCGGTGGGGAATGAGAAGTATCCCTCCAACGATTTCGCTAACGATGACTTCACCAGCGGCGAATTCCCGGATGACGGCATCGGCGGCGCGTGCCAATACCAGGGCAATAAGTACGGTTTCATCGCCGAGCTGTGCCAGGCTTACTGCCACCGGGCGATGGGCGTAGCGCCTCAATGCGCCAATGCCTACCTCGCCACCGGGGACATCCGTTACGTGCACAAGGCGTTGGTTGCCATGTGCCGGACGGCAGCAGAGCACGCGTATCTCGCCACGATGACCCACCATCGCCACCGCAATCGCCGCACCCAGGTGGACCGTCTCGGCCAATCTCTTTTCAGTGACGGGCCGTTCCTGAGTGGCAGCGGATTCACCGTCTATTGCATAGCGCAGCCGGGTTACCAGATCAGTCACGCCGAGGCGTATGACAAGATCTGGCCCGCCATAGACGACGACCCCGACATCGTGCCCTTCCTCCAGTCGCAGGGCTTCGATGTCAAGACCGGCGAGGACGTCCGCCGCTTCATCGAGGAAAACCTCTTCGCCGTATGGCTTCAGGGGTCGTTCGACCGGGCGACACGGTCCAACGAGCCGCGCCCACAGGAGGGACTGCTGCGGATCGCCGAGTGCCTCAACTACGAGCGCGGCACTGAGTTCATGGACTGGCTGTATGACAGCGGAGGGAAGATGCGCGTCTTCGTCACCAACACGTACTTCCGCGACGGCGCGCCGTACGAAGCAACCGGCGTGTATAACGGGACGCACCTGCGGTCTCTGGGGCCGGTCATCGAGTCCATCGAGCGCCTGCGCCAGTTGCGGCCGGACGTCTATCCCGAAGACAAGTACCCCAACCTCACCAAGAGCCGGCGGTATCATCACATCTTCGATTTCGCGATGAACACGGTCACGATTGACCGGACTTACCCGAAGATCGGCGACGATACGGCCGGGCGCGGCTACAACGGTGGCTACCCGCAGTATCTCGTGCAGAACCGGCGCACCTGGCACAGTGCCAGCCTCGCCGCCTTCGAGCATGCCTACAAGGTGATGAAGGACCCCAAATTCGCCTGGGCGCTGGTCAACAGTCCGGGCTGGAGACCGTCACTGCAGTTGCCCTACACCCGTGAGGAGATCGAGACTGAAGCAGCCAAATGGCCGGAGCAGTGGAATGATGGAAGCTGCCTCCGCGACGGTTTCGGTGTGGCAGTCCTGCGCGGCGGCACAGGCACCAACAAGCGCGCCCTGTGGATGATGTACGGCCATTCGCGGGGCCACGTCCATGACGACATCATGCACATGGGCCTCGATGCGCACAAGAGCGAGATACTCGGCCAGATGGGCTATCCGCGCAACTGGGGCTACTGGGAGCACTGCTGGATGACGCATATCCTCGCGCGTCAGATTCCCTTCGTGAAGATGACTGCCACGGCGCAGCTTTTCGCCGATGCAGGTGATGTCCATGTCTGCGAGGCGTGGGCCGAAGGCTTCAGCCCCAAAGAGAACGCGGATGACGGCTACGACCTCCTCGAGGACCAGTGGCAGCGCCGGATGCTGGCCTTGGTGGATGTGTCGGACGAGGAGTTCTACTGCCTCGACATGTACCGAATCCATGGGGGAGACGAGCACTGGTGGAGCTTCCACGCGCAGGAGGGCGAGTTCGCCACCGAGGGCCTGCAGCTCAAGAAGCAGGACGGTGGCACCGTCGCCGGCCCGGATGTCCCGTATGGCGACGCGAAATGGCTCAAGGACCACGGCTGCGGGAAGAGCAGATCCGGCTGGAGCGGCCCGATGATGGGCTTCCCCTTCCTCTACAACGTCGAGCGAGCCGACATGAAACGCAGGACCCGCGACGACGGTGTCTGGTCCGCCGACTGGACGCTGAAGAACAGCGAGGGCCTCCATTTCAAGATGACGGTCCCGAGTTCGGACGGCACCGAGGTCATCATCTCCGACGCGAAGTCCCCGGTCGGCGGCTCGCCCTATGAGATGAAGTGGCTGCTCCTCCACAACTCCGGCCAGGCCCCGACCAGGACCCAGGTCGTCAACGTCATGGAGATGTACCGTGACCAGCCCCTCATCAAGGATATCCGGCCGCTGCAAGTCTCAGGTGACGACGAGGCCGGCTTCAAGCCATACGGCTTCATCATCGAGCTGGCAAACGGCCGCACCGACACGATTTTCGCCTCCGCAGACCCGGAGACAGTGCGCACCGCACCGGGCGGCTTCGAGTTCGCTGGCCGCTTCGGCATGTATTCCGAGCAAGCCGGCGTACCGACGCGACTGGTACTCGTCGGCGGCACTAGGTTGACCAAGGACGGATCGGGCATCACCATGGACAATCCCGAATATCGTGCCGAGATCACCGCCGTGGACCGCGATACCGAAACCGTGACCGTCTCGCCTGCACCGACTAACCTGGAAGGGCTGGTCGGCAGCTACATATACATCACCAATCCGGTGCGCCGCATCGCGTACAAGGTGCTGGCAGCTAAAGCCGTCGCTGGCGGCGCGGAGCTTCGCCTGGAGTTCGACTCCCGCATCGGTACCGGCAAGGTCGCCGGCCATGATGACCATCGCGTCAAGACGGGCACGCCGTTCGTCCTGCAGGGGTGGCGGTACTATCATGGCGCGCGGCTGGTCAACGCCGACCGCACTGCCGAATACCAGATTATCGAGGTCCGCAGCGGGAATCATGCGGTAATCGACCCCCAAGTGCATCCCGAGGTTCCGGCCGAGAAACTTGCGGCCGAATTCCCGGCGGGCACCTGGTTCGATGTCTATGACTACGGCGTCGGTGATGAAGTGGTCTGGCCGCAGACGGCCAGCGTCACCGAGGTCGGCCAAGCCACCTACAAGGTCACAGCGACAGGCAAAGT
>JALGTY010000316.1 GCA_029821145.1 Candidatus Zipacnadia bacterium | reverse complement strand
AGGGATACGCTGCTGAAGAGGTTGAACTTGCCGAACGGCTTGACCCAGTCCCGGCCAGTGGGGAACCGTTCCTTCTCGGTATCGGAGAACGCTGGCATGCCTTCCATAGTCAGCGGCCCCACCAGCTCCTCAACACCTCCGGCGACATCCCGGGCAACCACCTGGCCCGTATCGCGGTACGCGTGCAGCAGCAGCTCCGAGTAGTTGTACTTGGGCATGAGGATGACCAGTGGCGCGATCACGGCCGTAAGCATGATCCAGAACTGCAGCATCTGCGTCATCGTGACGCCCGTCATGCCGCCGAACGCCACGTACAGCGTGATGACGCCGCCCAGGATGATGACACCCCAAACCCATGGAATGCCTGTAACAGCCTCCATCAGCGTACCCACACCGACCATCTGCGCGATGATGTAGAGCGCAGAGATGACGACAGTCCACAGGATGCCGACCCGGCGCAGGCGGTGGGAATGGAAACGCCCATGGCAGAAGTCGGGGATCGTGTACTGCCCGAAGCGCCGCAGCGGACTGGCGATGAACAGCAGCAGCAGGATGTACCCGGCCGCGAAGCCCGTTGCATACCACACTCCGTCAAACCCGTTGGCCCACACGAACGCCGCCACGCCGAGGAACGACGCGGCACTGAGGTAGTTGCTTGAGATCGCCGAGGCGTTGGTGAACACCCCGACGTTGCGACCGGCCACCCAGTAGTCACTCAGTGTCTTAGTGCGCTTGGCCGACAGCAGCCCGACCACCATCGTCAGCACCAGGACGAAGATCGCTGCCAGCAGCGGGAGTAGTTGAATTTCGCCATTACCCATCGCCTAGTTCCCCCTCCCACTTGTTGGACAATGTCGTATAGACAACCGCGATGATCCAGAACTCGATGTGCAGCACTATGCCGACGAACAGCCAGACGAACGGTATCCCCAACACAGGCGTAATCATCGTCTCGGTCATGCTCTTGTTCAGGAACGGTACGATAAACATGCTGACCAGGAATATGACCGCCAGCAGCACACTCAGCTTCAGTTGTTTGGCTTGCATCTGCTCATAGGTCATGTCTCACTCTCCTTGCTGCGAAGCTCCGGCGCAGTAATCTGCGCGGCTCACTATGGCGTACAATTGGCAATACGCGCAAGCACCTCGCTTGCCCGCGCGCACTAGAGAATTGATGCCAATTCGTCAATCGTCCTTGCGGGACCTTCAATGCACGAAAAAAGATGACGTGTCAATATAACATTATGCCAGCCCCATTGACGTCAGGGCCGACCACCTCAATGCGCTCAAGGCCCCTTCGGTGATCGGTTTGACGCACTCCTCAAACATGTTATCATGCCCACAAGCAGGAGTGACGGATGGCGGCACTGAAACAGAAGCATAATGAGAGAGGTGAGAACCGATGAAAACCGCCATAGTCGAGGCCGGGCACTGGCACGCGCCGAGCTATTTCGCTGCGCTGAAGTCCGCCGGTCACGAGGCCTCGTGCTGGTCGGAGAGCGACCCGGACGCACGTGCCCGCCGGCAGCAAGAGCATCCAGGAAAGGTCTATGACGATTATCGCAGGATGATCGACGCTGAGCGACCCGAGCTGATTCTTGCCTTCGGGGTGCATGATGAGATGACACAAATTGCCGCCGACCTGGTGGACATGGCCGTGTCTTTCTCGATGGAGAAGCCTATGGGGCTCGCCCCGGATGCTCTGGAGCCAGTAGTCAGAGCCGCAGAACAGAAGGGCGCTTTTGCCGGCGCAGACCTGGTGATGCGGCAGCACCCCATCTTTGCTCGTTTGGGCGAGCTACGCGATGCCGGCGAGTTGGGCGGCATCAAGGCCTATCGTTTTACGCTCCTGGCCGGGGGGCCGCAGCGTTATGTGGACTGGGGGGTCGAGTGGATGCTGCAGCCGGAGCGCTCGGGCGGCCCGCTGTTCAACTTCGGCCCGCACAGCGTGGACCTGTTCCTGTGGTTATGTGGGGAGGATGGGGCCGACATCATTGCAGCGGATGCCATCAGCGACCTCCACAATGTCGCCATTGATGACTATGTGACCTTTACCGTGCGCACGCCGCGAGGGGCCATCGGCGTCTTCGAGGTGGGATACACCATGCCGCAGGAGGCGGCTCAACAGGGGATGTGCCTGATAACCGACACGCTCGTGGCCACGTCATCCGATGGCACCAATGGCGACATCGTCTGGCATCAAGACGATCGTGCGGAGAAAATCGAGGGCAAGCCGGCGCGAGACAGCTTCGTAGCCGAGACCATAGAGCGTCTGCAGACCGGCAGAGAGCCAATCGTTCCGCTCCGGGCCATGCTCAATACGCTGCGTGTCCTGCGGGCAGTGGGTACCCGCGTGACAGGGGAATCGTCAAAGACGTAACACAAAATGCCCTGGGAAACGCCAGACGCCTTGTTCTGCCGATAATTATTGGGCGCACCCAGGATGCCAGTTACTATAGACACAATCCCCAGGGCATATTATACTTGCTACTACAATCTGGCTCTTGACGACGGTTCTGACGTGTCGCTCAAATGAGGCCTGAGGAGGTGCTCATGCGGGCTTGGCGTCGAACTATGTGCTGCCTGGACATACCCAGTCCACACACCGATTGCATGCGTAGAGCAGTACCTCTGCGCAGGGCGGATTATTTTTATTTTTCCCGCAACGTGCTCCCTGACGGTAAAGATCTCCTCCTCTTCCCTACATCCAATCCAGTGATATTGTCACGGCGCGTTGTGCGTCCGCTTGCGTACTGTGCAAGCGGCCCGTGCGATGCTGCACTTTTCCTGCGAGTCATCATTTTGCTAAGCTTACCTATTGTCTAGGATGGTAACATGATGAGAGGCGGAGAGAATACTAAGGCTGAGAGCACCCCAGAACCGAACGAAAGACCTGACAAAGGAGCTGGCAAGCGCACGACGACTGAGTGGCTGCGTTCGGTGAGGAGGATATGGCACGCCGCGGCCTGGGGGTTCGCTCTGCTCTGTGCTTTGCTGTGGGCGAATGAAGTGTTGGATATTCCGCACGTTCTACTTGGCGCGCTACAGACTCCTGTCAACTGGCATGATGCAAGCATCGAAACAGCCCTGGTCCTCGTCGTCGGTGTCATCACGACGTTGGTGCTTATCCGTAACATCAATAAGCACAAGCAGGCCGAGCAGCGCATCGTTCACCTCAATCAGGTATTGCGGGCGATCCGCGATGTGAACCAGCTCATTACCGTGGAACGGGATCGGGACCGGCTACTTCAAGGCGCCTGCGACGTCCTGACCACTGGGCGAGGCTACCATTCGGTCTGGATCGCCTTGTTTGATGAAGACGGCAGCTTTGATGTTGGCTTTGAGGCAGGATTGGGTGAGAGCTTCGCTTCACTCTGCAAGGCACCGGAGAGCGGTGAATTGCCCCACTGCATGCGGGATGTGCTGGCGAAGTTTGAGGTCATCACGGTCGAGCACACAGCAGCCACCCGCCGTGATTGTCCGCTGGCGGAGGTGTACCCCGGGGCAGCGGTAATGGCCACGCGTCTCGAACAGGGAGGAAAGGTGTACGGCCTGCTGAGCGTATCGCTTCCTGGCGAGATGGCCGACAGCGAAGAGGAGCAGTCATTGTTCGCCGCGCTGGCCGCGGACATCGCCCTCGGACTGAACGCGATCACAGCGGAGGCTGAGCGCGCGCAGCTACTATATGACCTCCAGAAGCGCATCAAGGAGCTCGAGTGCATACGCGGCGTGGCCGCAGCGATTGACAGGGGCGAGGGTATCGCAGAGACGTTGCAGCGTGCGGTCGAGCTGCTGCCCGCCGGCTGGCAGTACCCCGAGAGTCGAGCTGCTGCCCGCCGGCTGGCAGTACCCCGAGATTGCGCGGGCCAGGATCGTCCTCGACAGAGTGGAATACCTCTCTGAGCCGTTCGAGGAGACCGAGTGGAAGCAATCCAGTGAGATAGTCGTAGCCGGCGAACCCAGGGGCATGGTGGAGGTTTTCTATCTGGAGGAGCGCCCCGAGCTTGATGAAGGCCCATTCGTCGCCGAGGAGCGTAACCTCATTGGCGCTGTGGCCATTGTTTTGGGCAGGATGGTCGAACTCAGAGAAGTCGAGCAGGAGCGCCAGAGATATCGGGACCATCTCGAGGACATGGTGGAGCAGCGCACCGCCCAACTGGAAGCCGCCAACAAGGAACTGGAGGCCTTTTCCTACTCCGTATCCCATGACCTGCGCGCGCCCCTGCGGGCCATGGACGGCTTCAGCCATGCAGTGCTGGAGGATTACGCTGACAAGCTCGACGAGCAGGGCAAAGACTACCTGGCCCGGATTCGCGCCGCCAGCCAGAGAATGGCGCAACTCATTGACGACATACTCGAGCTCTCTCGCATATCACGCCGCGAGATGGACCGGCAGCAGGTTGACCTCAGCGCGATGGCGAAGGAAATCAGCGAGGAGTTGCACCGACTCGAGCCGGAACGCCAGGTCGAGTTCATCGTCGCGCCGGATGTGGTCGCCAATGCCGACAGCCACTTGATCCGGATAGCGCTTGACCAACTGCTCAACAATGCCTGGAAATTCACCGGCAAGCAGGACCAGGCGACCATACAATTCGGCGCCACTTCCGAGGCAGACGAGACCGTCTATTTCGTACAGGATGATGGCGCCGGCTTCGACATGACTTACGCGAGCAAGCTGTTTGAGCCCTTCCAGCGCCTCCACAGCGAAGCGGAGTTCTCCGGCACCGGCATCGGTCTGGCGACGGTGCAGCGAATCATCTACCGCCATGATGGCCGGATCTGGGGCGAAGGAGCCGAGGGAGAAGGCGCGACATTCTATTTTACACTATAGACTACTGAGAAGGGACGGGTTCAATGAGTGACAGAGTGATACTGCTGGTGGAGGACAACCCCGATGATGTTGAGTTGAATCTTCGGGCCTTGAGGGAGCACAATATCACTAACGAGATAATCGTGGCCACCGACGGCGCGGCGGCCCTGGACTACCTCTTTGGCACCGGGGAGTACGAGGGCCGCGACCCGAGCGAGACGCCGGCAGTTGTGCTCTTGGACCTGGAGCTGCCGAAGATACACGGCCTCGAAGTATTGACGCGGATGCGGGCCGACGAGCGGACAAAGCTCATTCCCGTCGTAGTCCTCACCTCCTCCACTGAGGAGCAGGACATCATTAGCAGCTACGAACTCGGTGCCAATAGCTTTGTGAGGAAGCCGGTACTTTTTGCTGAGTTCGCCGACGCAGCGCGGCAACTGGGGCTTTACTGGCTGCTGCTCAACGAGCCACCGCCGCGCCCCGGAGGTGATTAGATGGGCGGGCCACTGCGGGTCCTGATCGTCGAGGATACAGAAAACGACGCTCTGTTGGTCCTGCGTGAGCTACAGCGCAGCGGCTATGACCCAACTTCTGAGCGGGTTTATACACGTGAAGCTATGATCGAGGCGCTTGACAGCCAGGAGTGGGACATCGTTATCGCCGACTACGTCATGCCCCATTTCGGCGGGCGAGAGGCGCTGAAGCTGGTGCAGGAACGCAACCTCGACTTGCCGTTCATCATCGTGTCGGGCAATATTGGGGAAGAAACTGCGGTAGCAGCCATGAAGGCTGGTGCGCATGATTACGTCATGAAAGATAGTCTGGCCAGACTTGGGCCTGCCGTCGAGCGCGAGCTGCTGGACGCGATCCACCGGCAAGAACGCAGGCAGGCGGCGGAGGAAATTGCTCACCTCAATCAGGTACTGCACGCCATCCGCGCTGTCAACCAGCTCATTGTGCACGAAAAGAATCGGGACCGGCTGCTTCAGGCCGCTTGCGAGGCTCTGACCAGTACGCGCGGGTACCAGTCGGTTTGGATTGCCCTGTTCGATGAGGATGGCAGCTTTGCTGAGGGCTTTGAGGCTGGATTGGGCGACAGGTTCCCAGCACTTTGCGAAGTGCTGGAGCGGGGCGAGCTGCCCGCGTGTGCGCGGGGGACGTTAGACAAGGCCGGCCCCTGCGTGGTCGAGGACACAGCCGTCGCCTGCACCGATTGCCCCCTGTCCGAGGACTGTTCCGCCACGGCGGCAATGGCCATGCGACTCGAACATGCGGGGAAAGTGTACGGGCTAGTGAGCGTCTCGCTCCCTGCCGATGTAGCCAATAATCAAGATGAGCACTCGTTGCTCGCCGAGGTGACCTCTGATATTGCTTTCGCCCTGTACGCCATGGAGACGGAAGCCCAGCGCAAGCAGACAGAGGCAGAGATCAGACAGGCCAACCGCCTCTTGCAGGAGGCGCTGAGCGAACTGAGAGAGGCCGAGCGGCAAGTGGTCCAGCAGGAACGGCTCCACGCACTGGGCCAGATGGCCAGCGGGATCGCCCATGACTTCAACAACGCTCTGACGCCGATCCTGCTACTTAGTGATGCGCTGCTTGCCCGCCCGGACAACTTGAAGAATACGGAGAGAGTGGCCGAGGCTCTACAGCAAATAAAGACGAGCGCAACAGATGCCGCGGACGTGGTCAGACGCCTGCGCTCGTTCTATCAGCAGCGCACCGAATACAGCCAATTGCAGGCAATAGATCTTAATGAAGTGATCGCGGAGGCCATCTCGCTCACAGAGCCTGTGTGGAAACAGCAAGCCATGGCGGCAAGTACAGCTATCACTGTCGCGACAGACTTGCAGCCGCTTCCCACGCTTGTTGGGAGTGAGGCCGAATTGCGCGAAGCGTTGACTAACCTGATACTGAATTCCCTGGATGCCATGCCCGACGGCGGGATAATAACCCTTCGCAGCCGAGCTGATGATGATACCATCGTCCTCGAGGTGAGTGACACGGGCACGGGCATGGCGCCGGAAGTCGCTCGGCGTTGTCTGGAGCCGTTCTTCACCACTAAGGAGCACCACGGCACGGGCATCGGTCTGGCGATGGTTTACGGTACCGTTCAGCGGCACGAAGGCACTGTTGAGATCGAGAGCGCACTTGGGGAGGGCACGACGGTGCGCATCCAGTTGCCCGTCAGAGTGAGACAGATACAAGCACCTGGCGCGGAGGTGGCGGACACTGTTTTGCCACCGTTGGACATTCTCCTTGTGGAAGACGATGAGGTTGTGTGTGAAGCGCTGAGCCAGGACCTGACGGATGACGGACACAGGGTAGCGACCGCCACCAATGGAGCTGAAGGGCTGGAGAAGTTCCACGCGGGCAGCTTCGACCTGGTGATAACCGACAGGGCCATGCCTGAAATGAGCGGCGACCAACTGGCAGCAGCCATCAAGGAGGCAGCGCCCGATATGCCCGTCATCCTGCTGACCGGGTTCGGCGATATGATGGACGTAACGGGCGAAAAGCCAGCCGGCATAGACTTGATCCTCAGCAAACCCGTCACTGTGGCGGCACTGCGCAAGGTACTGGCCAAGGCGATGGGCAAGTAATCAAGTGCTGTG
>JALGTY010000315.1 GCA_029821145.1 Candidatus Zipacnadia bacterium | reverse complement strand
CAGGAAGCCGACATGGCCAGGCAGGAAGCGAACATGGCCATCTTCGGTGCCAAGCGCCGCTACTTCAAGTTCCCGGATGGTCGGCAGCTCTCCTACTACAACATGATCCGCAAATGGATGGACATCAGCGATGCGCAGGGCGATGGGGTCAAGCGTATCCACTTCGACTACGAGGGCGGTGGCCTCCAGATCACCAGTCTCGCCCTGGGGCCGGATGACACAGTCTATGCCTCCACCTGCCACCCGATGCACCTGCTGACCTTCGATGCCAACGCAGAAAAGCTGACCGACATGGGCCCGATTACCAAGGTCGGCGGCGGCAATTTCTGCTCCATCGCCACCCAGGGAGGCAAGGTGTTCGGCGTCGCCTATGACGATGGAACCCTCTACGAGTACAATCCGACCATGCCGTGGACCTGGACTCACGACCGCAGCGGCATGGAGTTCTGCGACACGCCGACCGAGAAGCTGGTCCGTTCCGCCCAGATGCAGAAGCAGGATGGCCATGTCTGGTTCCAGGGCAGCCAGAACGTTGCGCTCATCGAGGCTCGCAAGTCCGGCGCTGTCGCTGATTTCCCCCTCGAGGCGGCCGACGACGGTGATTACTACCTCCATGTCTTCCCCTACCTGTGTTCGTACTACTGCACCGGCCATTTCCTCTTCGACGGCGAAGAGATCGGCGAGCCCTACAACGCCAAAGCTCCGCTCTCCGGCCCCGGCCCGATGCGCGTCTATGGCCCACTCAAGCTCAAGGCCGGACTCCACACCTTCTCCGTCCGCACCGAATTTGACGACTTCGCCGACCGCTTCTTCGGCGTCATCGGCCTCGTCCTCAGCAAGGACAAACACGACGAATCGTACCTCGTCAACCTGCGCAACCCTCGAAGCGTTACCCAATGGCGCGGCGACATATCCCGACCGCGGGCGGCGCTGGCTCATCCCGATGGCAAGCACGTACTCATGGGCGGACACGCCGGCTACGGCCTCATCGGCGGCGGTCTCGGCATATACAACACTGAAACCGGGGAATCCATCCTGCTCAAGGATGACGACCACATGCCGAGCCATGCAACCATCGCTCTGGCCGCGCTGCCCAACGGTGACGTAGTCGGCGGCACCTCAGCCGATGCGCGTGGCGGCGGCCACAGCACCGCCGTCGAAGCCGAGGTTTACATCATGGACTGGAAGACGCAGAACGTGGTCTTCCGCAAGGCTCCGGCTCCGGGCGACCGCAACATCATGAGCGTCAAGGTCGCGCCGGACGGCCTCATCTACGGCCTCTCGAAGGGGTCTGTTTTCTTCGTGGTCGATCCACAGAAGAAGGCGATTGTCCACACCGAGAGCCTTGCCGATTACGGGACCGCCTTGCGCCATGCTCTGCAGCTCGGCCCCGACGGCAACCTCTACGCCATCTTCACTGACGCGATGGTCAAGATAAGTCCCGGCACCTTCGCCCATGAGAAGCTCGCTGACAATCCGGTTCGCGCAACAGCCGCCGGCGCACTCGTCAATGGCATGTTGGTCTTTGCCCATCGTACTCATGTCTGGACCTATGACATTCCGGACATCTAGCTGTCTGCTCATAGCCAGCGGACAGGACGCGTCCGCTGGCGAAATGCCGACAAAGCTCATGCGAAAGGTGGTATGTATCATGCAAGATGACATGATTGTCATTGTCGCAACGATGGTGTTCCTGATGATGACCTTCGTCCTCGGCCCCGTCTGTGCCCAGCAGGAGGACGACGCGCTGATTGACCACGGCGTTGCCGTCCCGCTCGCAGAAAGCCGAGGTGCGGTGGCCACTGAGGACGCCAACGGCAACTCCCTTGCCATCTGCTGCAGTCTCGACATGAGTCCTCGCGGCTGGATACTTGTCACCGATATTGACAGCGAGGAATCCACGCAGGTCTGGTATCCTGAGGGTGTGCCCAACTCAGCCCCCTACGGCTCCGTCCTGGCGAAGACCGGCAAGTTCTACACCGCTGCCAGCCGGCACCTGCTCGAGTTCGATCCCACAACCCGTGACTGGTCATGGCACGGCGTCCCCTCACCTGATGCCAGCGCCTACCTGCGCATAATAGAGGCCCCCGACGGCACAATATGGGGCGGAGACGTGTACCGGGCCGGGCTCATCTCCTTCGACCCCGATACCAGGGAGACGAAGGACCACGGCCGCCTCGACGAAGCGCAGAAGTACCTCTCCAGCCTCGCGGTTGATGACTCCGGATGGCTCTACGGCGGCATCGGCACACAGCTCGGCAACATCGTGGCATACAACCCCGAGACCGGCGAGAAGATACAGATACCCGACCAGGACCAGCGCAAAGTCGGCAGCGCGTCTGTGTATCGCGGTACGGACGGCAAGGTCTATGGCAAGGCGACACTCAAGAGTGGCGTCGTTAACTATCGCCTCTTCGCCGGCAAAGCCGAGGTCATCGAGGCGGGCGACGTAGTCGCCAAGGAGCCCTCCGGCGACATCGGCTGGGGCCAGAAGAGCGGCACCTTCCCCGATGGCCGCAAACTCACAAGATACGATCTCGTCAACCGCTGGCTTGACATCTACGATCCGGCCACCAAGCAGACCAAACGCATCGAGATAGACTACGAATCCGAAGGCAGCACCATCAGGGTCATTACCGGCGGGCCCGATGGCAAGGTCTATGGCAACTCCGCCCATCCTTCCCGCAACTTCGTCCTCGACCCCGTCGAAGGCGTGCCACACCATCGCGAGGGCGCTATCGCCGTCAAGGGCTACGCTGTCCAGGGCAAGTACGTCATTGGCGGCCACTACGGCGGCGGCAGGCTCTACATCTACGACACCACCAGGCCCTGGCACATGGCAGCCATATCCGGCACAGTCGCCGGCGGCATCGGTGCCAAGCCCCTCACCAAGCTCGCCTCCACTGATGCGGGCAAGATAGACTACCTCAGCAGCTATGACATCGTGCTCTTCCGGGCCGACGACTATGGCGGACAGATACACTTCGACATCCCGGCCGAAGCCGACGGAGACTACTACCTCATCATCGCCCTCTACAAGTCGCCTGGCTACTGCACCGTCCAGTTCTCCCTCGACGGCAAAACCGTCGGCGAGCCGTACGAAGGCTGCGCAAAGGTCGTCGAACCCGGGCCGCACCAGGTAGCAGGCCCATTTCCACTCAAGGCCGGCAAGCACCGCGTCAGCGTCGAGACCATCAAGGCGGAGGCAGGCAACCCGTGGATCGGCATCAGCACCATCGCCCTGACGCAGCAGAAGCCGGACGAGGCCATCCGCAAGGCCGAGCGCGCCAACCCCTATCTGGCCGCCGTTTACTCACCCGACATCAATGTCCCCTGGGGAGCCGCCGCTCATCCTGACGGCAAGCATGTCATGATCTCCGGCAAGCCCGGCTACGGCTACATCGGCGGCGGCATCGGCATCTACAATATCGAGACCGATGAAGAACTCCTCCTCAAGCATGAGGACCTCATTCCTGGCCAGTCCATCGTAGCGATGGCTCCGCTGGAGAATGGCGATATCGTCTGCGGCACCTCGATATCCGGCGGCCATGGCACCACCGCCGTCGCCAAGACCGCTGTGCTCTTCATCCTTGACTGGAAGACGAAGGAGATCAGTTGGCAGACGCCGGCGCCAGTCAACGCTACCGAGATCGGCCTGCTGAAGAAGGGCTCTGACGGGCTTATCTACGGCATCGCCGGGAGCACGCTTTTCGTCTTCGACCAACAGAAGAAGGAAGTCGTCCACACCGCGCCGCTCGGAGATTATGGCGGCCGCACTGTCAACGGCATGGCATGTGGCCCCGATGGCAACATCTATCTGGTCTTCACCAAGGCCATATTGAGGGTCAAGCCGGGGAGCTTCGAGGTGGAGAAGATTGCCGAGCCGCCCGCCAATGC
>JALGTY010000314.1 GCA_029821145.1 Candidatus Zipacnadia bacterium | reverse complement strand
AGGACGCGAAGGCCTTGCTTTTCCCAGGCATACACAGCCAGGTGTCTCACGGATCCAGTATCGCCCCTCAGCAGTACCTCAGGCACACCGTCGTTCTGTAAATCCTTGAGTTCCAGTGACCGGGCGCAGTCCATCACCGGCTCGATCTTATTCGCCAAGACATAATTATCATGTTTCCAGTCAAGGACGGCAATCTTCGGGAACGCCATACCCAGCTCTTCAGGGGGAACCTCACGGTAGGCCACTGCGAATTCAGCCTCGGGATCAGCGTCGAGATTCCCGACCGCCACATGGGTCACTTCCCACGGCCCGCCCGGCCCTAAGTAAGTCTCCAGCGGCTGCTGCTTGATCTCCGGGAACAGCGGCTCCTGCCACGTCGCGCCCTGTCGCCGCAGCGCAACTACACTCCACCTGGCCACCTCACGGGCAGTCTCAATTGGATGTGAGTCCGCCACCTTGAGCAAAGCCGGTATCGCCTCCACAGCGCCCAGCTCTCGCAGGCAGTGGGCCGCAGCGACTGCCACACATCCCCCTTCGCCCTCGGGCGGCGCTTCGTGCTTCTCCTCCCAAGGTGCTACCTCTTGCAGGCGGGCGATGAGGGCGGGCACCGCAGCCTCTCCCAGGCGAAGGGATATCTTTCTCATCCGTCGCGCTCTAATGCCCCAGCGCGTGTCGTCAAGGTCATAGTACGGCGGGTTCTCGCGCAGCGCACGCAGAAGCTCTTCCTCCACTTGTTGGTCTTGCATCTCGGCCAGCCGGGCTGTTGCCTCATTGTCTCCTGCCCGCGACCACTCAATAAGAAGGGGGACGGCCTCCGGAGCATCAAGGTCAATCAACGCCCACTTTGCTGCTTCGGCAAGGCGGGGTTTCCCCTCGGCGGTAGCCTTCCTGAGAGCCGGTATGGCGCTGGGATCACCGATATTGCCCAAGGCCATAGCTGCTTGGTGTGCAATATGCTCATACCCCAGTGCCTCTATTAGCGCGGGGACAGCGGCAGGACTCTTGGTTAGGCCCAACAGTTCCGGTGCGCGCCACCGCTCAAGAGGGTCCCAGCACTAGAGAAGTTCGATATAGAAGTCGACAAGATGCCGTGAGGGAGCGTGTTGGGTCAGAATGTAGAGGCATTGCCATGGCGCCCGGTACTGGCCGCTAGTGTATTGGCCGTGCTCGCGTATATAACTGACTAGCTCCCGAACAAATTCATCCAGCATTGCCCGGTCGCCTATTTCACAGAGCGCATGGACTGCCTCGGAACACATGAAGTCTTCTTCCAATGACCACAATCGGCACTTCTCTAAGAGAGTCGACGCTACGGACTTATCCCCCAGTTTGGCGAGCAGCTCAAAGTCCGAGCTCTCAAAGTCCTCTTGCTCGACCAAGTCAATCAAGACAGGAATAGCCCTGCGATCGCCCAGGTTTGCCAGGACCCGGGCTGCCTCCGCGCGTACCTGCCGGGTGCTGTCGTCCAGGAGTCTGGCGAGCGCATCGGCCCCTTCTCGACCACCCAGATTTTGCAGAGCTTCCACTTCCAGCCTCGCTAACGCGTCCGCGGCTTGCTCCACCACCCGACTTTGGTCATGATTGAGTGCATAGACAAGGCCAGCCACAGCCCAAGGGCCACCAATCCGTCCCAACGCTTTGAGCGCTGCTGTGGCCACGTACCCGTCGGGATCCGTTACCAAAGTGAGCAGTCGGGGCAGCGTCTCGCTCACCCGCAGGATCCCGGCACTCTCCGCGGCGGCTGTGCGGGTATCCGGGTAGCCGCTGACCAGCCCCTTTTCAGCCCCTCGGGTAAGGCGGATAAAGGTGGGAAATACAGGACCGGTTCGCCATCCACGAAGCGGTAGATCAGTACATCGCGCTCGCCAGTTGACCACTCATCAAGAGGTGGGTAGATGATGGGCTTGTCCGGGAATAGAGCCGCGACATAGCCAGGGACATTTCCGGGGATGATCCCCTCTAACGTTCCATCACCGTCAATGTCGAAGAACCCGGCGTACCACTGGCCGCCCCAGCGGCCAGCAAGTGTCAAGCCCTTAAGAACCCGAAACCGACCGTCCCGGAAGTCCACAGTCTCAAAGCACGAGCTGTTCTTCCACGCCCTCCAGAGCAGCACTTCCAGCGTGCCGTCGTTGTCAATGTCACGCAGTTCGTGCCATGTTGCGGTCGCAAAGCACCGGTCGGAGTCGAAGGCCTTGGTCCAGCGGCCCCCTGCTTTTCGAAGGATCACTACACGGTCCTCACCGGAACCACTCATACGACAACTCACCACCGATTCCTTCTCAGGTGTGGCGTCGAGATCGGCTTTGACCTCGGAGAGGATTGAGGCCCCAGGTGGAAGAAGCCGCCGCACACGTGCGGGGATCTGCCCTCGGGCGTCGCCGACACAGAATAATGCCAGCGCCACACCCAGTACGCAAATCACCAGCGAATACCGTCCGCTGCTCATAATTCACCCTCCTGACATATCCGAGGCATTCTCAGTGCTCTATCGGTCTCAAAGCTCGCACGAAGTTAGGATCGGAGCGAGCTGTCGGTTGCGGGTCAAAGTGAATCCAGGCTCTCTCTGCGATAGGGCTCAGGCCGTAGCTGGCAGTAGGCCGCCGCCACTGTCACCGATGTGCCCTCTCTGGGTATCTTCATGCTTCTCCTCCCAGCGTGCCACCTCCTGCAGGCAGCGCACGCTACCTGGCCTTGACGTCTACCCCCCCTGCGATAATCTAGAATAGACTTTTGCAACAGTCTTGGACTACACTCGTTGGGTAGGCGAACGTGTACAGGATGGCTTGATGACGTAGAGAGGAGACCACCATGGAGAAGAGGGCAACAGACGTTGTCGCGAACCTCGTTTGTCTTTGCGTGGTGCTTGTCGGAGCGGCATGTTCACCAGGTTATTGTGACCTGCCCCCAATAACGCTACCAACTCTAATGCGGTAGTCGGGCCCGGTGTCCTTGGCAGGTCAGTTCGACTATCCTCGGACTGTCCGCCGGAGAAGCACATCCCAACCCTTTCGGCCATCTGCTTCGTGTCCATAAGATGGGTTATGGCCCTGGGGGCCATTCAAGACATGGGCCTCCACGCGCGTGTAGACAACCTCTGCGTCCAGCAGCTCCCAATGCCTATTGGGTACCGGTAAGGGACCTCATGGCCTCCTGCGGTTCGGGGACGGCCGAAGCGGTGGCAGTTAGAAACACCGCCCTGATGAACAATGAATTGAGACCACACGAGTTCCGTTTGAAGGATTCTCTGCCTGTACTTGCGCACTCTATAGCGGGCCAGATGCATGGATACCACCCGGTGAGCAGCCCTGGATGCTCAGGAGGCGGCAGGCATGGAAGAACTGATTCGGCATTCGCGTCAACTGCGGGCGAAACTGGTCGGGGACCCCCACCGGCCGACATACCACTTCGTAGCACCTGAGGGGGTGGGGATGCCGTTTGATCCGAATGGGTGCATGTACTGGAAGGGCAGGTACCACCTGTTCTACATCTTTCAGGACGCCGACCTGCCCCGCGGCGGCCATTGCTGGGGCCACGCATCAAGCACCGACCTGCTCCATTGGGTCCATCACCCGACGGCACTCGCGCCGGCTCCAGAAGACCCCGACACTGGAATCTTCAGCGGCAACGGCTTCATCGCCAAGGACGGGATCCCCACGCTGGCCTACTTCGGCATTGATGCCGGAATCTGCATCGCCACGAGCGAGGATGACGAGCTTAACCATTGGACGAAGTCACCGGCGAACCCGGTCATCGCGATCCCGAAAGAGACTGAGCCGGGCTATGGCGAATACAATGTCTTCGATCCGCATATCTGGGTGGAGGGCGATACATACTACGCGATCCTGGGCGGCAAGGTGCTCCCGGAGAACGAGTATGACACTGTCTTCCTGCTCAAGTCCGATGACTTG
>JALGTY010000313.1 GCA_029821145.1 Candidatus Zipacnadia bacterium | reverse complement strand
AGTCCAAGGACAGCCCCGAATCCTGCAAGCCGAAAACGGTACAATGCCTGACCAGCGCGTGCTGGCTGATGCGGCGGGAGCTTTACGAGCAGATAGGAGAGCTGGACGAGATATTCAACCCGGCACAGTTCGAGGACTTTGATTACTGCTATCGCGCACGCGAGGCGGGATGGGAAGTCTTCTACCAGCCGGCCGCCGAAATGTATCATTTCGAGAACGTCACTACCGCCGGCTCGCAGGATTTCAATTTCAAGTACATTACGATCAAGCACGGCAAGGTGTTCAAGGAGCGCTGGCGGCACATGTTCGCGACCGAAAACGGCCCGCCAGACGCGGACTGTAAGTGGCTCGACATCGCCGTCAAGAGCATCGAAGAGACCGACACACCGCCGATTGTGTGAGAGGTGCTTTGGTGTTGCTCGCCTGCCCTCACCCCCGGCCCCTCTCCCGAAACGGGAGAGGGGAGCAGGACAACGGCAACGGCGACAGGCGAGACGTCTGTCTTGCCAACTGCGCAACGGAGTCGGGCTGCCCTTCGGCAGGCTCAGGGCCTCCGGGAAGCCTGACCCACGCCTCTGGCGCGGGTGCCCACGCGCTCAGAGGTTTAGACGTTGCCTTTCGGAGGGGCCGCATACGAGGCGGAAGTTGTGCTTCCGCCAAGAATCCGCCCCAGTCTTTAGAAAAACCTGCACAAATACAGTGCAAGCTCGACCTACGCGATAATAGTTCTGAATCATGCCCGGAGGTGCTGAATGTCCGACGCAGAACAACTCAGAGCACAAATCAAAGAACTGATCGTCGAACGCCTGTTTCTCGAAGTGGAGCCGGACCAAATCGCCGATGATGAGAACGTGATGGAGACCTACAACATCGACTCCGTGAA
Organism: Candidatus Zipacnadia bacterium; assembly: GCA_029821145.1. Classification (GTDB taxonomy): domain Bacteria; phylum Armatimonadota; class Zipacnadia; order Zipacnadales; family UBA11051; genus UBA11051. The sequence continues at coordinate 7,734 of JALGTY010000313.1, read as the reverse complement.
CCTTTTCGAGCTTGTAGTGGGTCTGGAAGAGGTCTTTGAGGTGTCGCTGGAGGACGCCGATTTCACAGTCGAGACGTTCTCGACAGTGACGAACATCGCCGAGTATTTGGCCAAGAAACGGGGTTAAGCCCTATGGTGCGTGTCAAAGAGCGCGTGGTGGAGATACCGGTCGAGGACAGCATCCTGCACGCGGTGTACCACGACGGCGGAGCGGATGCGCAATGGGGGATGGTGTTCTGTGACCCATTCGCGGAGGAGAAGAAATGCGCGCACCGGGTGCTGGTAGAGACGGCACGCACGCTGGCAGCGGCCAAATTCAGTTGCCTGCGCTTCGATTACCGGGGCTGCGGCGATAGCCCCGGACGCTTTGAGGATTACGGGCCGACTGAGTGGGTGGAGGATATTGCAGCGGCCGCTCGGTACATGCGCCAGCAACCGGGGATTCGCACAGTCGGCGCGCTAGGGCTGCGGCTAGGGGCAACAATGGCTATGCAGGCCAGCGAACTGGACAACGTATTCGACTTCGCACTGTTATGGGAGCCGGTTGTGAATGGCCAACACTACCTCAAGTTGAATCTGCGCCGCTCGCTGATAAAGGCAATGATGACCGATGGCGAGCAGTTTGCCGGCGACGAGGTGCGCAAACACCACGACCAGGCCGAGGTCGTGGACTTCGACGGATACCAGGTCACGCAGGCGACCAGAGAGCGCATCGCAGAGATAGATCTTGTGGAAAACCGGCCGCAGTTTGCCGGCCCGGCACTGATACTCAATCTCAGCAGCCGCGACCAGGTAGCCAATGAGTACAGAGAGCTGGCCGAGGAGATGGCCAACGCCGAGGCCGCCGGCGTAGTTCAGGAACCGTTCTGGAATCGGATCGGCCTGGTCTCAAGCAAATCTGTAGTGGAAGCGACGGCGCTGTGGCTGGCGGAGTTACAAGGCCAAACGCCAGCCGACTCACCAACGCCAAGCCGCGATAAACAGCAGTGAATGGCGCGCCCTAATACAGCCGGAGGACCTCGGGCTGGAAGCTGAGAACGCATGAATCGCGTTCTCACCTGACCTGCGCTCTGCGCAGATCAGGCCGAGCCACGCGTCTTGTGAGTTATTCGGGTTAGTAGGATGCGATAGCAGCGATGCTCCAACACCGCCGGTGACGCAGCCAGCCAGCCGATCGGTATCATCATGCTTCACGGCTGGGCGGGTTACCGCATCGGGGCGCACCAGATGTTCACCAAACTGGCGCGTATGGCCGAAGCGGCCGGTTTTTTCTGCCTGCGTTTCGACTTCCGCGGTCGCGGCGACTCCGAGGGCGAGGCTGCGGATACCACACTCAGCACCATGATCTCCGACACAGTGGCGGCAGTTGACTGGCTGGTGGCTGAGACGGGCCTGCAACGGATCGCCTTGGTGGGGGACTGCTCGGGCGCGGAAGCAGCTATCGGCGCCGCACCGCTGCGGTCGCAAATCCACAGCACGGTACTGTGGTCGCCGCCGATGGTCGGCAGCGACCGTGCCGAAAGCGACCGGGCCAAGAAGTGGTACGTCATCAAGCAGTACCTGCGCAAGCTGTTCTTGCGCGCGACCTGGGCGAAGCTGTTCAGGGGGCAACTGCAGTTCGGTACGATCAAAAGGGCGCTGCTGAGCGGCGGCAAGGGCGCAGGCGAAGAAGGTGCTGCAGAAGACGACCAGATTAACTGGGTGCAGCACTTCGTCAAATTCCCAGGCGAAGTCCTGTTCATATACGGCGGCAACGACCCGACAGCTAATGAGTGCATAGGCTACTACAAGTCCCTGAGCAGGCAAGCGCAGCGCGAATTCAATAGCCACATCGTGCCCGGCTCCAACCATGCGTTCTACTCGGTGAGCTGGGAGGAAGAGGTGATGGGGGTTACCTTGGATTGGCTCAAAGACCAGTGCCAGAAGGTGGAGGCACACCTGCATGCGGCCTCGCGAAGCTGACACGCCATGCCGGGTGCTGTACGTGAACCACGTCGGTGAGGTTTCCGGCGCCGAGATGAGCCTGCTGACACTGCTCAGTCACTTGCAGACCGACGAGTTTGAACCGATTGCAGCGGCGCCGAGACAAGGGCCGCTGCATGCTCTTTTGGACAAACTCAACATCACCACACAACACCTGGCGCCGCTGCGCCTGCACAAGACGCGCAATCCGCTGGCATTGGCGGGTCAGGCGGGCGCTCTGATGGTGCGCCGCATCCAACTCGGTCGCATCATCCAACGGACACACCCCGACATCATCCACGCCAATAGCCTCACTGCAGCCGTCTCGGCCACTACGTGGTCAATAGGGATGCCCCCTGTCGTCTTTCATGCCCGCGACATCACTTTCCCCGAACGCGCTATACAATGGGCCAGCAGCGGTGCGGAAGCGATTATCGCCATCTCCGAGAGTGTGAAGAAGGCCGTTGTCGAAGTAGCACCGGAGGCGGCGGATAAGATTGAGGTAATCTACAACGGCATTGACCGGGAGCAGTTTCGGCCACAAAAGCCACGCGGTGCGACGCGCCAGATGCTCAGGCTTGAGGACGATGAGCTGCTGGTGGGAAACGTCGGCCAACTGGTCCCGTGGAAGCGACAGGATATGTTCCTCGATACCGCCGCAGTCATCGCGTCGCAATTTCCACAGGCCAGGTTCATCATGGTTGGCGCGGATATGTTCGGGGAGCATGGCGACTACGTTGCCAGCCTTCGTACCAAGGCGGAGGAACTCGGGCTGGCGAAAGCCGTCATCTGGGCCGGCTATCGCGATGACGTGGCCGATTTGATGGCGGCCATGGATGTGATGGTTCACACCGCTGAGGTCGAGCCGCTAGGGCGGGTGATATTAGAAGCACTGTGCGTAGGAACGCCGTGTGTCGCGGTCAACGCCAACGGCCCGGCTGAGATCATTGAGAATCTCGAGAGTGGAATGCTGGCCGAGGCCGACGCGCAGTCGCTGGCCGATGCTGCGATCGCGGTACTGAGTAAACCGCGGCTGGCAGAAGCGCTAGCCGAGGGCGGAAAGGCGCGAGTGGCTCAAGACTTCGGCGCCGAGCAAATGGCGCGTTCCACCGAGCAGCTCTACCTGAGAGTCCGCTCGCGGAAGTTGTCCCGGAGGTGGCCGATTTGAAAGTGGCCATTGATGGGCTGCTGCTTGGCCGCCACCACAGCGGAGTAGAGAATTGCATCGAGCAGTTGGCCGGCGCTCTGGGCCAACTCGACCTCGACTTTGAGATCGGCCTGGTCTGCAGTGCTGAGTATCTGCCGCGCGCCGCAACACTCGGCGTGCAGCCACTACCTGCGCCCTCGCTGACCAAGTACCGTGGCGGCAGAATAATCTTCGAACAACTATTGATGAGCCGCCGGCTCAGCAAGAGCGGCTGGGAAGTGCTGCACGGCCCCGGGTACGTCCTGCCGCGCAACTGGACCGGACCGTGCGTGCTGACCGTCTATGACCTGATCGCCCTGCAGTACCCGCAATGGTGCAAGCCCAGCAATGTCATGCACTACCGCACCACCGTGCCCGGCAGCATCGCCAAAGCTACTCGCATCGTAGTGCCCAGCGAGACGACTGCGGAAGCGGTACGCGAGATGTTCCCGCATGCGGCCGACAAGCTGCGCGTCATCCATCTCGGAATCGGCGAACAATTCAGGCCCGTTACCGACGAGCGCCTGATCGAGCAGGTACGCCACAAGTACGCGCTACCGGAGCGCTTCATCCTGTACCTGGGCAACATCGAGCCGAAGAAGAATCTGGAGGCGCTGGTTGCTGCCTACGAGCAGATTGCCGATAATCTCGACGTTGATCTGGTTATCGCCGGAACAAAGGCATGGAAGTGCGGCCGGGTGCTGAGGATGATAGAGCGCAGCCGGGTCCGGGATCGAATCGTGCGCACCGGACCGATAGAGGGGGCCGATTTGCCGCCTCTGTACAGTACAGCCGAGCTTCTGATACAATGGTCATTGTACGAGGGAGTGGGCCTGCCGCCACTGGAGGCGATGGCCTGCGGGACGCCCGCTCTAGTATCCGACGGCGGAGCGTTGAAGGAGTTGGCCGGCCAAGCGGCTGAAGTGGTGCCGCTGGGGCCGGTCGAGCAATTGGCCGAGGGCATCATCGGACTGCTTGATGATAAGGCACGCTGCGAGCAGATCGCGGAAGATGGCCGCAAACTGGCCGCGCAGTGGACATGGCCGGAGCATGCGAGACAAGTAGCTGCGCTGTATAAGGAGGCGTCAGGTGTCTGAGCAGGTAGTCGAGCCGCGTGCGAGATTGGCCTACGTGCTCGGACAGTTTCCGTCAGTGTCGGAGACCTTCATCCTGCGTGAGATGCGCGCGGTGCAGCATCTCGGCTTCGACATAACACCGCTCTCGATGGAGCCGGCCGGCGAACCCGTGCACAGGTCCGCCCAAGCCCTTGCCACGCGCACCGTGTATCGCCCCGGGCCGCTGTCATGGCCCGCGTTGGCAAGCCTCTTCACCGCATTTTTTCTCAAGCCGTTCGGCTGCGTATCCGCCCTGCGCCTGGTACTCAGCCACGGGATTCGCAATTTCGGTGCTATCAAGGAGCTTCTTTCCGCCTACTCCGCCGCCTGCTACTTCGTGGCGCACATCGCGCCCGGACAGATGCGGCACATCCACGCCCATTTTGCTACCTATCCGGCCAGCGTCGGTCTGCTGCTTGCCGAGATTCTTGGTGTCGGCTTCAGTATGAGCTGCCACGCGCGCGACATCTTCACCGACACAGCGAAGTTGCTATCGTTCAAGATCGCCGAGGCCGAATTTGTGACCGTATGCACCGAGTACGGGGCCGAGCGGCTACAGCGCAGATACTCGCCGCTTGATTCCGAGAAGCTGCGTGTTATCCGGCATGGTCTGGACTTTGTTGACTTCAGGGTGGGCTCGCACCGAGATCAGAGAAAAAGGGCTTTCCGATCCTGCTGCGCGCAGCCGCGATGCTGGCCGCCGAAGGCATAGACTTCGAACTGGCGATTATCGGCGAAGGGCCGCAGCGGGAAGAGCTTGAGCAACTCGTCAACGGGCTGGCCCTGGCCAAGCGCGTTCACCTGCCGGGTTATCTACCCGAGGAGGAGCTGTTCGCCGTGTATCGTCGCGCCGATGTCTTTGCCCTCACCCCTATCGTGGCCGCCGACGGCGACCGCGACGGGCTGCCGAATACCATAATCGAGGCGATGGCAGCAGAGATACCGGTAGTGGCCACAGACGTCGGCGCAGTAGGCGAGCTTGTCGCTCACGAGGAGACCGGCCTGCTGGCCCAGCCCGGCGATGTGGCCGAAATTGCCCGGTACCTGGAGCGGGCGCTAATTGACCGCCCACTCCGCGAGCATATTGTCGGCTGTGGGCTTCAGCGGGTCGAGCGCGACTATGACGCCAATAAGAATGCCCGCGAGCTGGGAGCGCTGTTCGCCGAGATACTGAAACTGCGCCAGTGGCCGCCAACAGCAACCGCACGTGGCAGTCTGCCATCTCGCGAGACTGGGGATGTGCAACTCGACTGAGGTCATCTGCTGATAGGGCATTGTCAGGCTCGCAAGCCCGGCCCACGCGACGAGAGTTTCTGGAAGCCCGACCCGCGCATTTGAAAGCCAGATGAGACCGAAACAACGAACACAGAGGCAGAAATGAACGAAGACTCCCACCCCACAAAGCCACAAGAACCCGAACGCAGTGCCGGTGCGCAGATGACACTGGCTGCAATCGTCATATCCGTGTTTCTCTTCGCCGGCAAGGTCGCGGGCTATGGCAAGGATATGGTGATTTCCGGCTATTTCGGTGGCACTCGCGTCAGCGATGCCTTCTACTTTCCCTACTACACCATCATCAACGAGGTTTACGCCAAAATCGAAAAACTGCTGCGCCCCACCTATCTGCCGCAGTTTGTCAAGAAGCTGCAAGACGACGAAAAGGCCGCCTGGAAAATCACCGGTGTGATAACTAACATACAGTTTCTCACACTGCTGGCGATCGTCATAGTGCTTGAGGTCTTCGCCGGCCCGCTGGTCAGGACTCTGTGGCGCGAGCACTCCTCCGACCCACACGCCTTCCACCTCACTGTCACGCTTGTGCGGATCATGGCCCCCGCGCTGCTATTGTTCAGCCTGTCGGTGATGCCCGAACTCACCCTCCATTCTTATAAGCGGTTCACAGCGCCGGCAGTGGCTGAATGTATTTGCCGCATCGGCATGTTCGTGACCCTCTTTGTCGCCTTGGAATACCTGTGGCATCCGGATCATCCGAACGCGATCTATGCCGCCGGCCTGGGGGTACTGGTGGGCTACCCACTACGCTTCCTGGCGCAGCTTCCGAGCCTGTGGCCAAAGTTGAAAAATTATGTCCTCTCCTTGGATTTGTCAAGTCCGGAGGTCAAGACGATCTTTGCGCTGATGGCACCGGTGGTGCTGGGGCTTATCTTCTCGTGGGGCAGGGGCTTCGCTGACAGCATCTACGCCGACCAGATAGGCGAGGGCATCTTCACGTGTCTGCGTTTCGGCCGCAAGATGCTCGATGCACCGATGCAGATACTTCCGCTGGCGGTCAGCTTTGTGGTCTATCCGTACCTGTCGCAATGGGCGCTTGAGGGTGCCAAGGACAAGCTCGCCGATGCTCTGGTGGCCACGACACGGGCCCTGGCGTTCGTTTTCGTGCCAGCCACGGTTGCGATAATGCTACTGTCAAACGTAATCATCGCCGTGATGTTTGAACATGGTAAGTTTGGACCGGAAGACACGCGGCTGGCGGCTATTGGCCTGTTCTGCTACGCCCTGGGGATTCTGACGTTCTCGGTTGAGGGCTCGATCAACAAGTGGTATTTTGCGCTCGGAGATACCGGGACCCCCAACTACGTGGGTGCGGCAATGGCCGTGGTGCACATCATCATCGGCTATATCGGTGTCTTTATAGTATCAAGGGGCAGCGCAGCGGGAGAGGTGGCGAATCTAGGGGCGGTCGGAGTTGGAATCGCTGCCATCGCCCTGGCCCTGACAATCAGCAAAACTGCCAAGGTCGTCGTACTCTACGGGCTGCTGCTCAAACGCATTGGCCGCATAGATACCCCGAAAGTGTACTCGTTTGTCGCCAAGCTTGCCTTGAGCACGGCCGTCATGGGAATAGTGATGTGGCTGCTGCTCGACTTGGTGCGGGAGCCGATAATGGCCTGGGAACCTCCGTTCGGGGGCAAGAAGGTTCAAATGCTGCTGCTATTTGGCTTCGTCGGCGGGGCCGGAACTGCGACTTATCTGGCTGCTGCCGCGGTAGTGAGAATCGAGGAGCTTGGTGTAGTCTGGGAGCACTTGATGGGCAAGGTGAAGAAGCGTCTTGGGCGTGGATAAGCTGCGCGTAATGCAGGTGCTGGAGGCCACGGTCGGGGGTACGCGGCATTACCTGCTCGACCTGGCCTACAACCTGCCTGCGGCACAGTTTGACCAGCACTTGATCGTCTCGGCCCTGCGCGACCCCGGCTTTGCCGACGATATCCAGCGCCTGAGAGCCGCCGGTGTGCATGTCACCGAAGTGCCGATGCGGCGTAACATCAGCCCGGGCTCGGACTGGACATGCTACCGCAAGATCCGCCAGATAATCGGCGCGTGGCGGCCACACGTGATCCACAGCCACAGCTCCAAGGCGGGCTTTCTGGCACGCATGGCGGCCAGAGGAATGCCGTGCGCCAGCCTGTACAGCCCACACTGCTTTGCCTTCCAGATGCGCGTGTGCCCGCG
>JALGTY010000312.1 GCA_029821145.1 Candidatus Zipacnadia bacterium | reverse complement strand
ACCGACGTCATGGCCCAACACGGCTACACATGCGGCCTCTCGGGCAAGTGGCACATGGGCGACGCACTCCATCCCCAGCATGGCTTCAGCTTCTGGTACGCCCACCAGTTCGGCGGCGGGCCGTACAACGATGCGCCCATGATCCGCGACGGCAAACCGATAGACGAGCCCGGGTATGTCACCGACCGCATCACCGACGAGGCGCTCGGTTACATAGACCGCCACCACCAGGACCACGATCCGTTCTATCTCAGCGTCCACTACACCGCCCCGCACAGCCCGTGGGACGGGCATCCGCAGGATATTGTGGACTCGTATGACGACTGTCCGTTTGAAACCTGCCCACAGGAGGAGAGACATCCGGCGGCCATCAGTCTCACCGACATGTGTCTGGGCAACCGCGAAATGTTGAAAGGCTATTTTGCGGCGGTCACTGCGATGGACAACAATGTCGGCCGCATCATAGACCGCATCGAAGAGTTGGGCTTACGTGAGGATACTCTCATCATCTTCTGCTCGGACAACGGCTTCTCGTGCGGCCATCACGGCTTCTGGGGCAAGGGCAACGGCACCTGCCCTCGCAACATGTACGAAAACTCCATCATCGTGCCTTTTGTGCTCTCGCATCCGGGCCGCGTGCCGCAAGGGCAGGTCACCGACGCGATGATGTGCGCCTATGACTTCATGCCCACTCTGCTCGACTATCTCGGCATGGGCGATGACATTCCCTGGGAGCAGAACCTGCCAGGCACCAGCTTCGCGCCAAGCTGGGAAGGCAACGACCAGGACAGCCCGGACATCGTGGTCATCTATGACGAGTACGGGCCGGTGCGCATGATCCGCACGCAGCAGTATAAGTACGTCGAACGCTACCTGGATGGCCCCAATGAGCTGTGGGATCTGGTCAACGATCCGGACGAGCGCGAGAACCGTATTGACGACCCGGCACTCGCCGAGGTAATAGGCGATTTGAAGGCCCGGATGGAAGAATGGTTCGCCAGGTACGTCATACCCGACAAAGACGGCCTCAAGGAAACCCATGACGCCAGCGGGGAGCCAATCGGCAAGCACCCGAATGCCCGATGACGGATAAGGCGCCGGATGCTGAAGTATATGTGGGGCTTCGGCTTCCTGATGGGAAAGCGACTGATATGACCAGCAAGGAAATAATCCGACGGGTGGTTGATTTCTCCGGTCCGGAGCGGATCGGCTTCAGCATGACCCCGTACCAGGGCGAGCCGCGCCTGAACGATTTCGTGGGCGCCGGCCCGTCCGAGGACCCTAACTTCGACGAAAAGAGGCACGAGCGCGACGGCAAGCCATACTGGTACGATATCTGGGGCAATCTGTGGTCCAAGGCCGATCCAACCCATAGTGGTGAGGTGGTCGAGGGAGCGCTCAAGGACTGGTCGCAGTTGGATAGCTTCGAACTTCCGCCGCTTGATGATCCGGCCCGTTATGAGAATGCGGCCCGGGTGTTTGCCGAGCATCCTGACATGTACTGCGTCGGCGGCTTGCCTGGCTGCGCCTTCAACATTACCCGCAAGATCCGCCGCCTGGACAACTTCCTCGCCGACTGCGCACTATATCCCGACCATGTCCGCGAGCTCAACCGCCGCGTCAACGACCTGATGGTGCGCGTGGCCGAGCTGTACGCGGAGGCCGGAGCCGACAGCATCACCTACTGCGAGGACTGGGGCACGCAGGACCGGCTGATGATCCATCCCGACATGTGGAAGGACCTGTTCTTGTTCACTTTCGAGCGCCTTTTCGGCCGCTGCCAGGAACTCGGACTGGACGTGTGGATGCACAGTTGCGGGTATGTCTATGATATCATGGACCCACTTATCGGCGCCGGCGTCGCGGCCTTTCAGTTCGACCAACAGTCCGTCTATGGCGGCATCGAGCGTCTCAATGAGGAGTTCGGCGGCCGCGTCGTCTTCCACTTGCCGGTGGACATTCAGACTGTCTTACAGACCCGGGATAAGGACACCATACAGGCCGAGGCACGCAAGCAGCGGGACCTCCTGGGCGGCCATAACGGTGGCTTTGTTGCCAAGGACTACGGTGATCCTGCGGCTCTTGGCATCACAGATCTGGAGCAGCAGTGGGCCTACGAAGCGTGGCTCGAAGTTATGTACTATGAATGAGCAGCCAAGATCTTGAGCGCGAGGGAAATGACCGCGACACAGGATAGCCTATTCGAGCCGATTGTAACCACTGGCACTCCGGCGCAGGTCGGGGCAGCATTCGGCAAGGTCAACGCCTTCAGCATCCGCCGGCACATGGCCGACTTCATGGATTCATGCCGCACCAAGGGTTTGGACGAGGCGGCGGTGATTGACAGGTCTGCAGGCGGGCTGCAGATCATCCGCAAGCTCACGCCATATTGGGAGCCGGAGCTGGATGCCGTCGCCGAGGCTGCCGAGGTCTCGCCGGAGCTATACAAGGCCTTTTCCATCGGCAAGTATCGCGGCCTCTTTTTCGGCCAGCCCGAATGTACATCGTACGCCGCAGCCGGCAGTTATGTGCCGTTTGCGGGCACGACCTTTCACAAGAGCCGCGACAATGTCAACCGTCTGCAGTGTGCATTTCCGCGCAGGATTCGGGACACCAAGCATAGCCCTTATGCCTGGTGCGGCACCGCCGACACATCTGATGCGACCACGATGATGTTTGTCAACGAGCACGGCCTGGCCGGCTCCGCCGACACCGGCGGCAAGGCCGACGACTTCCATGGCGACGGCTTGATGAATACCTTCGGGCTCCGCTATATCGCCGAGAAGTGCAAGGACTGCCAGGAGACGCTGGCGGCTTTACAGGAGTGGAGCGATAACAGGTACTATGCCGGTGGCAATATAAAGACCAACTGGATGTTTTCCGATGCTGAAGGCATCATCCTGCGCGTCGTGCAGGACAACAATAGCATTGAGCCGCAGTTGACCCGCGAGGGCATCGTGATGAACTGCTGCCGCAAGCGTCTGGAGAGCGATCTGTTGCGCCAGGCGGGATACCTGGACGCACACGCGCTGACAGCGGCCTCGCGGATCAACTCGGTATCAATGCCCTCCACCATCTCCTCACTTTCGGTGGATTGCCGCCCGGAGCATTCCGATTATCTTACCTGCGCGTGGTTTGCGCTGGGCCGGCCGACTCGCGCGCCCTATGTCCCCATATTTGTCGCCTCACACACTGTGCCCAGGGGCCTGCTGAACGGTTCGCTTTACCGCCGCTCGCTGCTTGACCGCATGTCCCGCGACGAGAGGCACAAGATGGAGGCTGGATGGAGAGCCAGGGTCGAGGACTGCCAGGAGCAGACGCGAGAGCTCGTCCAATCCGACCAGACCGACAACATTCGCCGGCTTACACAGCAGGTTACCGCTGATTGTCTCAAGGAAGCATTTGACAATATGCCTGGCGATGTCTGATAGAACAAGGCTGCTTCACCAGAGGTGTGAAAGCTATGGATCTGCGAAAACTGGCCCGTTACAGTAGCCGCATCGAGTCCATCATGCACGGGACTCTGGACTGGGAGATGAACCAGGGCATTGACGCCCTGGCTGAGAACGAGGACTGGGAGCTGATGGCGGTGATGGCGCTGACCGCTGCCGAAATTCCCGCCCGTCGCATGGCCGAGCGGCTGCTCGAAAACGAGAAGTACCTCTATCTCGTGCTGCCCGGCTGTTTCCGCCGTCAGGTACGCAGGCCAGAGATCATTGACAGCGCTGGCTTTCGGCGCGGGGTATTCCGCGACCTGGACGCCCTTGATACGGACGATGAAGCGGGGATACCCGACCACATCAGGGAGACGGCCGACGAGCTCGCCGAGGCCTCTGACCGCACCCGCATGATCGCTTTGCAGCGAGGCCTCGAGCAAGATAACGATGGCGTACGCGACTTCATCGTCGAGGCTCTGGCACAA
>JALGTY010000311.1 GCA_029821145.1 Candidatus Zipacnadia bacterium | reverse complement strand
CACCCGGGGCGACCTGCACATCGGGGATCGCAGCCCGCGGCAGGTTGTGGAAGACGAAATCAGCTTCACCCATCGCCTGATCCAGGAGCAACTCGGCGTCGAGCCGGTCGGCTTCCGCACCCCCGGCGGCTTTCGCAGCGGCACCATCGCAAATGAGCCGGAATTGCTCGATTTTCTCAAGTCCCTCGGCTACCGCTTCTGCTCGGCGGTCTATGATGGCATGCTGCCCGAGGGCGCTGATCCGGCCACGGCTGCGCCTGACGTCTTCGCCCGCTGCATCCGCGACCTGCAGCCCTTCCGCTATCCCAACGGCCTGTGGGAAATCCCGCTGATGGGCATCAGCGACTGTATCGCCTTCCGTGCTTTCAAATTGATGCTGAACGAATGGCTCGACGCAGTCGCCATCGGCCTGCGGACCGCTATCGAAGAGAATCTGGTGTTCTCGATCTGCTGCCATCCGGCCATCCTAGCCGCAGTTGACCCGCATCTCCACACCATGCGGCTGATCTTCCAGACCGCCACGGCGACCGGGCGGGCATGGTTCTGCCACTACGGCGAGCTGTGCGAGTGGCTGGATGAGAGAGCCTAGTCTCGGCGGGAGGAAGACGGCACGGGGAGGTCTCGATCCTGCGCTTCGATGTGATCGGGGATCCGGTCAACACCGCCGCACGTATGTTGGTCGGGTACGACTTCGCCATCACACAGCAAGTGGCCACCCTTGCGGAGAGGTCCCAGCTAGATGAGATAGTAATTCCGCTGACATCATAATGTGGGAATTCACAGCTAATTGTTCAGTCCTGTGAATTTGCGAGGTGGAATCGGGTAGACAAGGGGAATTGAGTACGGTGTCCCTGTGCGGACTTCTGCAGTTCGCTGCCAGTTCGGATTGCTCGTGGAACACGACTGTTGAGCGTTGAAAAGGAGGTCCGTACTGTAGAGAAATCGAAGTATCTGCAGGTCATTGAACATCGAAGGAGAAATACGAGGTGCCAGCGGTGACGGAATGGCATCAATGTGGGGCCGGCTCGGTTCTCGTCGTCCTAATGTCTGGAGTTTGATAGTACACAGGATGCAATGCCGCTAGCTCGCACACGGTCGTACACTCTCGGTTTGGGAGGAATTGCGATGAATGTCCGCGCAAAACAAACAATGCTCGGCCTCCTCTGTGCAATGCTGCTGTTGTTGGCGTTGGGCCACGCCGCATTGGCGGACCGAGCCCAGCAGTTGTATGGTGAGGCAAATGAACTCCATAAACAGGGAGACTACTCAGGAGCCATAGCCGCGGCGCGCCAAGTCGTTGTGCTCAAATCGGATTCAGGTCTGTCTTGGTTACTGATAGGCGAGTGTTACGTGCAACTCAACAAGCCGGAGGAGGCGATTAAGGCGCTAGACAGGGCGCTGCCACATCTGGAGCCTGGGCATGCTTTGGGACTCTGTTGGTTGCTCAAGGCCGAGTCTTACGAGAAACTCGACGAGTTGGAACACGCGATCAAGGCGATCGAAGAGGGACTTCCCCATTTGGAACCTGGGTCAGACGAGCAACTGGAAGCGATCAACCTGCTCAAAACGTGCGTGCAAGAGATCAACGAGCCAGAGCCAGACAAGCCGCCAGACAAACCCCTGGCCACTGCATCGACGGAGGACTTACTTATAGAAGCCTTCGTTGGAGCTAACTGGCCGCGCGTGATCGAACTCGGCGAAAAGATCACTAAACAGCCAGACAGCCCGCAGTATAAGAATGCTCACTATTTCGTGGGCATGGCCTATCTACAACTGGACAGAGCATCCCTCGAGGCATTGAAGTACCTGCGCGACTACTTGAAGCTCTCGCCCGACGGCCCCTACGCAGAGGCGGTCAGGAAGCTCATAGAGCCGCTGGACAGCAACAGGTTCTACAGCCTAGTGGCGGAGATCGAGGAGGCGCTGGATACGGGTGAGCTAGCTAAGGCGCGGGAAAAGACTGAAGAAGCAAGAAAAATGCGTAAGCCAGGGCACGACCTGACCTATCTGAATGGTCTCACATTTGTGCTGGGTGGACAAGAGGATAAGGCCATCCACGAGTTTGAGAGGTACTTGTCGGATGCTCCCAGTGGCCGCTTTGTGCATTCCTGCAAGGTGTGGCTCTACGAACTGCGCAGCCCCTGGCTGGTCGTCATACGTAATGAGCAAGTTCTGCGCATATTCACCGACGGCACCAAGCCGAGGGCCATATCGCGTGTGGATGAACATGGCAAAGCCGAGCAAGCCCTGATATCACCTGACGGTCGAATGATAGCATTTGTTGCCTGGAACGAAAAGCCCAATACTCGGAATGTGTTCGTGTGTCATGCATTTGGGAGCGAACCGCATGGGATATTTGATTCAGGCGGCGGCCAGTCAGCCATAAGGGATCTTCACTGGTTCCAGCATGACCGTGGTTTGTGGCTCACGTTCGTGGGCGAGGACAAGGCCAGAGACTACGGAATATTCCTTTATGACAGCTCTCGCATTGGGCGAGCATTCATGCTGGAAGGCTCAAGGTCATCGCCGGCCAACGCTAAGAACCTCCGGTGCCAGTGGTCGCCAGACGCAGAGCATTTGGCTTGGATCGGGGGAGACGGCCATCTGCGAGCCACTCAACTTTCGACATTAAGCACAGCGGTCAAGCTGGAAGATAGATTTGAGGTACGTGACTTTGCGTGGGGGCCACGAGTAACCAGCGATCTGCCGGGTTTCCTAATCTGGACCAATGGACACCAGATATTCCGGCGTGACGTGACACCCGACTTTCTCAGTGGGGGCCAGAATGCACACAGTCGCCCATACATCAACATACCACAGGGCCATATCAGCAAGCTCGGAGTATCGGCTGATGGCACCCTAATCGGGGCTTGGGACCGTAGGTCAGAGACACTGCACCTGTATGTAGCCCATCCGCGCATGTCCCCTCTTGGAGTCATTGAGGGCGTACAGATGTTCGCATTCTCCAATGCCGGCAGACAGCTTGCGTACTCCACTTCCGAAAGCATCTATGTAACAAACATGGTGCGAGATATTCCACCCACACGAGTACGGGGAACCCGAGGAATTACTGAGTTCGCTTGGTCACCCGTAACACCGGAATTGCTGGTTTGGCAGAGCGACTGGGTGTGTCTCACGGTGGATGGCAAGCCTCGGGCCGGCGGCCGAACCCGCGAGTCTGAAGGACCCTTTGTGGAACCGCGTTGGAGTCCTGACGCGAGCCGTGTCGCCATACAGAGGAATGCGATTTCCGCGCGCGAGCCCGGCAGTGTCTGGGTTCTTACCACACAACTCCCAGAGCTTGAACAACTGCACCTCGTGTTGCCTAGCGAACAGGGGCCGTTCTATCTGGTAGGTTGGACCAGCTAGATGAGTGCTTGTCCATCGGCAGTGACGGCGCCACTTTCAATTCTGCCAGAATTGCCCGAGAGGCCCTAAAGAACGCAACGGTTATGCGTGCGGTATGGTGCCGGGGGTCGTAGCCGGTGGCGTGGAAGGGCTTCAATACATCCGCCACGTGCTCCCGGCCACACCTGAGAAAAAGCACTTCGACCGCCCTGCGGCCCACCCGCGCCTCGCGAGTCAGCCGGTTGTGTACAGTCTCGATTATATTCGCAACGGCGTCGCTCATTACCTGCCACAGCCTGCGTAGCGCACTGCGACACCCGAGGCGCGTGTGGGGAGGCGGAGAGCGCTGAGCGGGGCCGAACCCACAACCCGCACCAAGCCACAGCCACCACGCCCCGCTCACCTTCCCGGCCACCGCGCCCCAAACGGCAGCAACCAGCCGCGGGAAGATCAGATCACACACTCTCTATCGAGTCGGGCAGGATGCCCGACCTACGCGACATTATTTGGGATGCCCCACCGACACGAAATCTAAGAGGCATTGCCAGGCTCCAAAGCCTGGCCCGCGCGGTAGGAAAGGGCAC
>JALGTY010000310.1 GCA_029821145.1 Candidatus Zipacnadia bacterium | reverse complement strand
GATCCGTGCCAGGTAATCGCTGACATGACCCAACAACTCATCGCTACGGCCAAAGATGCTCAAGATAGGGCCGTGCTGGTGCCGGCCGCCGGCGCCTTCACCTGGACGATCGCGAACGCGGTTGCGGCGGCAGCGGTTGACACGGCACCGGCGCCCGCTCCAAGCGGAGCCCACGCCGACGTTGACCAAAACGGCCTGGTGACCGGCTTGAGCGTAGGCCCTGCCCTCGCCACGGCAACGGAAAACGAGTCGGGTGTCAGTGGGGACGTCGAGGTCAATGTCATCCCGCAGCCCTATGAATACATTTTACATTGGCAGGCCGGTTACTCGTTCGGCATTCGGGACGTGGCTGTTGACAATGAAGGGAATCTGTATGTCAGCGATGAGTATGGCGAGCAGATATACCACTACGACGGCCAAGGCACCTTGCTGCGCAGTTGGCCTTCCCCGCGAGGGGCTGGCGGTCCTCGCGGCCTCGCCTTTCACGCCTCAAGCCCAGCTCATATCTTTGCCACCTATGTGTCCAGCGACTCAATTCGACGCTACGACGCCAGCAGTCTCCAGGTTGACGCAGCGTGGGGGACACCCGGCACGGCGTCAGGAGAATTCTACAACCCCTTCGGTATCACTGTGGATCCGAACGGCAATGTCTATGTGGTTGACACCACCAACGACCGGCTTCAGAAGTTCGATCGCCACGGGACCTATCTGGGCCAGTGGGGCATCCTCGGCGACGGCGACGGCGAATTCCGTGCGGCGATGGATGTTGCCGCAGATGCCGAGGGCAACGTCTATGTCACTGACTGCCTCAACGCCCGCGTCCAGAAGTTCGACAGCGCGGGCAACTTCCTGGGCTGGTGGGGCAAGGATACGGACGGCTACATCGGCTGGCACGACCCCGGCGGCGGCGCGATGTCAACAGATGGCTCCGAGCCAGGGGCGTTTCTTGGGCCGGTGGGCATTGCTGTGGGGCCGCTGGGCAGCGTATATGTGGTTGATGCCGGCAACACCCGCATCCAGAAATGCAGCCCTGATGGTAGAACGCTGAGCGTCTTCGGCAGCTACGGCAGCGATCCCGGCCAGTTCAATGACCCCTATGGCATAGACGTGGATGCCTTGGGCAACGTGTATGTGGTGGACACGGACAATTCGCGGGTGCAGAAGTTCGCCCCTGCCGGGCAGGTGAACGGAGTAGTCCACTAATCGCCGCGTGCCTGCCGGCTCAATGTTGAAACAAAGTGGGGAACCCTTTTCGCAGCAAGGGTTCCCCGCATCGTTTTCCCAAAAAGGCTGTGTCCCGTCTTGCTCTAGTTGTGCTCTGGCTCGGCGAGCTTGCGGGCCTGGGCCGGCACCTCGATGCCTTTCTCCTCAAGGATGTAGTTGACAGCACCATAGATATCAGCGCTCATGTAGTGGTCCGTATCGGCTGCACCGAGGAATTTGCGAACGCCGGCGATATTACCGGGCTGGGCTTTGCGGGTCATCTCGCCGTTGAAGTAGATGCCGGCGTCACAGCCGATCTGCTTCTCGTCGGCTTCTACCTGGATTTCTTCCTCGATCATGTCGCGGTAGTCTATGCTGACCGCGTCGCCATAAACCTCTTGGGCCTCAGCCAGGAGTTGGGCGGTCGCCTCCAGGCACTCATTGGAGGAGTTGATATAGGCCACTATCTTGACCGGGGCATCGGGTGGGCCGGAGTCGGCCGGCAGCTCGAAGACGCTTTTCGGGGCGCGGCCTTCGGCTTCGAGGCGGGCCTGCACTTCGGCTTGCTCGCGCTGTTGTACGAAAGCCTCGCGCGCGGCTTTTTCCCGATCCCACACCCCCGGCATGTAGCTATTCATCACATACACGCCGATGGCAAGGGCCACGACGATAACGCAGGTATAGATTTTCCGCTTGCGGTCCTCCGGATACATCGCTACCTTCGGCCTCCGGGCTGTTGTTGAATAGCGGTAACTACTCACCTTGTGGCTCTAGACTGTGTTAAACCAACTGAAGACAGTACGATAGGCGTCTCGCCTGTCGGTGTTGCCATTGTTGTTCTCCCCTCTCCCTGTGGGAGAGGGGCCGGGGGTGAGGGCAAGGTGAGTAGTTGCGAATAGTGTACCTTGGCCCCCGCACGCTGGATAGCTCGGGGCCTGCTATTGGTCCTGTGCCTCTTCGGGCGTCGGCTCCGGGGTTGGAGTTGGCTCTGGCGTAGGTGTTGGAGTTGGTGCTGGTGTGGGTGTTGGAGTTGGTGCTGGTGTGGGTGTCTGGGCTCCTGCTTCCGGAGGCGCACCGGGTGGCGTGCGCGGGCTTCTTATGGCGACGAATATCCCGACACCGATGCCCACCACGGCCAGTACCACGATCGCCCAGAAAATCTTGATAAGAAGCGTGACCAGCAGGACGCTGACCAGGGCGAATGCGAAGGCCATGCAGCCGAATGCGCCGGAGATCTTGTCGCCGATGAATGGTATGTAGCCGACCAGTGTCAGCAGGGGCCCGAAGATGGATAGGATTCCGAAGCCGATGCAGAAGACGGCGCCGCCTTTGATTACCCAGTACCAGATCTTATACTCCGTCTTCAGCGCATCCGTCGTAGCCTGCTCCCCAAGCGCGCTGATTACAAACGTCTTGCCCCCGGCCACCGTACCGTCCACGATGTCGCCGAACACTATCAGCTCCTCGCCGGCATCAATGACATGAACGGTCAGCTTCCGGTCGCCGACCTCGGGGCTGCGGGTGCCAACCAGATTGGGGTCGAAGTAATCGCGCCACGCATTGACCGGCTTGATGCCTTCGAAGACTTTCACGGCCCCGACCGGCTTGGCCTTACCCGCGCCGACCTCGATACCGTCTATGGTGAAGTCGGCGAATTTGGACGATGAATCCTTGGCATTCCAATCGTATTCCACCTCGCCGTCCTCATCCTCTTCCCGCTCGTACTCCTCGACGGCGCGGCTGAAATAGATGACTGGCTTGTCATAGTACTCGACAGTCAGGAACTCAGCTTGCGGCACCCCCTTGAACTTGACGGTGCCTTCCTTGGTGTTCAGCGCCGCCTCGCTGGTCATCATCTCGACGCCTTCGAAGACCTTGCCGTGGTCAATCAGCTTGACCTCGCCGTGATACACCAGGTAGAAACCGAGTGGAACGAGCAGGAGCCCGAAGAATATGCCGAAGATCGAGGAGCCTGCGGATTTTGCGCCTGTGGTCGCAGCAGAACCGATGTTGAGTCGCATTGCTTTTCCCTTCCGACGGCCTTGCAGCAAAAGGTTGTGTGCAGTGCGATACACCGACCAATATACCACTTTATGCCTACTGGCGACAAATGAAAATCCGCCTACGCTGGCGTGCCCTGCTGCCTCTGTGCGCAATGCCGCTTGGCTCACGCCGCCCGGCTTGAGACATACTCCCCCCTTTCGCGTAGCTCGGGCTTCGACTGTAGTTATGCAAATCTCTGGTCTGTGGCTCATGCATCTGTAATTGTAGGGGCTGGCACTGTGATGGGTATTGGGCCGGATAGGGAACCCGAATTCTGCTTTCGCAAAATCCACCCTATTCGGCCCCTCCGAAAGGCAACGTCTCAACCTCTTGGCGCGTAGGTCGGGCTTCCAGCCCGACGCCGTTGTCGTTGAGTCGTCAGGAGGGGCCGAATGGGTGGCTGTCGCAGAGCGACAGACGGGGCCCATCCGGCCCAAGGCTTGTCACGGTACCATTGCCTACCATCCCAGACTCGCGGGGCACACACCAGAAACCTGCACAACTACTATGCCAGCCCGACTCGTCCTCTCCGCTGAGTAGCGCTTGAGTTAGCCCGCCGGGTCTTGTACCATTAGGACACCAAGAAAGGGCGGGATCAATATGAACGAAGTGCGGCTGGTCGGATTTGCAGCACTGCTCCTCCTCCTGGTGGTCGGTATCGCTGCCGCACAGGACGCCACAGACGCAGA
>JALGTY010000309.1 GCA_029821145.1 Candidatus Zipacnadia bacterium | reverse complement strand
GCGATTAGAGAAGAATTGGAGACTGTTGCAAATGGCAACTTACTGTTGTGCGCACCGTGGAGCGCCGAATACCCATCCTGAAAATACTATACCGGCCTTTGCTGAGGCAATCGAACTCGGTGCGGATATGATCGAATTCGACGTGCGGGTGACCGCCGACGGGTATGCGGTGCTGATGCATGATGCGACGGTGGATCGGACGACGAATGGCACGGGCGCGGTCGAGGAACTGACGCTGGCGGAGATCAAGCAGATCGATGCCGGCTCGTGCCAGGATCCGAAGTTTGCGGGGACGTAGGTGCCGACCTTCGCCTAGACTCTGGAGGTGATGCCGCCCGATATTCTGCTCAATATCGAGCTCAAGGCCGGCGAGTCGGTGGTTGACCTGGTCATAGCCCATCTGGAGAAGCTGGACATGATCGGACAGAGCCTGCTGGCGGCGCGTAACGACCAGGCGGCGCGTGCCCGTGAGCTGGTTCCGGGAATCAAGATCATCAATTTCTCCCGGCAGGACGGCGCCGATGAGTATGTTGACAACACCATTGAGATCGGCGCACAATACATCCAACTGCCGCGCAGGCACACGACGCCCGAACGTGTCGCCCGATGCCATGAACACGGCATCATTGTCAATGTTTTCAAGTCCGACGAGCCGGATGACCAGAGGTTGCTGATGGACTGGGGTGTTGATTACATTCTGACCGATGACCCTCGGGTGCTCATGCAGACCCTCGGCAGACTGGGGGAATAGCGATGCTGAGTGACATACGCTGCGAGGAGTGCGGCCAGGCTCTGGCCGAGGAGGACCTCAACTGCTGGGCCTGCGGGGCGCTTACAGAGCGCGGCAGGAGACATAAGCGGGGCGAAGAGGCCGAGGACGAGGAGGAATGGCGCAGGTCGGTGGAAGAGGCCAAGCAGCGCAGAGATGCCGAGCCGCAGGTTGATCCCGATGAGGCGCTGCAGCAGGTGCTGGCCGAACAGGGGGCGGTGGAGGAGCTGGCACGAGCCACTCGGGCCGACGAGCCGGGGCAGTACCGCGACCGCAGCGAATACCCGGCCCTGCGCACACTGAGCAGCAGCCTGAATTATCTGGCGATGGGCGCGGCGGCAATCTTTGCAGTAATGGCGATAATCATCCTGGCCTACTCGCTGAGCATGGTCGGTGAGGGGAATATATTGCCGCCGATGATCGGCTTCGGCGCTGCCGTGCTCACCGGCGTTGCAGCGATGCTCGCGTACTACCTGCTGCGGTTCATGGCCGAGATGGTGGAAGTAATGGCCGATACTGCTGATAACAGCCGCCGCACCGTGGTGGTTCTGCGCATGCTGCACAAACAGATGCAGCAGGCCGCTGGGCAAGATAAAGAGGACCAGAGTGAGGCAGGCCAAGGCAGCGGCCCTGAAGTTGAGGGTTAGGACGGCGGGGTCTCATCCTCGGAGATCTCATCCCAGTTGCGGCCGCCGCGGAACTGTTCAAAGAGTTCGTTTACTCGTATCCCCATGATCTTATAGTCGGTCAGCGCATACTCCAGATTTTGCGCGATATCCCGGATGGCCTCGGCCCACTCATATATCTGGTCGAGGTTTTCTTCTATTTTGTCGCTGTCCTGGCCTGGATATGCGCGGAGTCGTGGAAGTAGCTCGTCGGCCAACTCCACTCGCTCAGGACCGCGCACCGGCCCTTGCGCGGCTTCGAGGACATCGGCGGCGAATTGGCGGCCCTCCTGGCGGCGCTTCTCCATCCTGCGGATCATGTAGCTGATATCATCCAGCAGCCGATATAGCACCTCGTTTTGCGGGTCCTCGCTGATGAGTCTCTTGAACTCGTCCACCGAGCCGCACACATCGCGGTGCCTGGTCTGGTCGGGGGAGCTCTCCTCAGCCACCGAGACCAGTTGCCAGCCGCGCTCGGTCTCGGCCCAGCGCACAGTGGGCAGCTCCATCGAACCACCGTCCTGAAAGACCAGAAGGGGGGGCTGATTGTGCCCTCGGGCCAGGATATACGCGGTGCCGTCCACGATTGTCTCGGCGATCCTCTCCCGGTGCGGCGACGGCGGCAGCCACCTGCGGTGCTCGCTCAGGATTTCATTCAGCTTATCGTCTTTGTCCATAATCTCACCCACGCCGGCCTTTGAAGTCAGCAAAATGAGGACCGACCACATACGCTATCAGACTTCCACCCTCGGGAATTCGCCTTCGGGATTGCCTGTAACTTCATGTAACAAAGTCATGAATTTGCACATGTTCTCAAAGGTCACCAGCGGTTGGATGCCGTGGTCGCCATTAGGAAAGTAGCGTCCCTTTTGCAGAAGCGGCGGCACCTTGGACATGATCTCGGCTTCGATCAGATGCCCGTTGCCCTCGTTGACTGTTTCCTTTTCCAGCCAGCCCATCAGGATGAAGTCTGGATGCCGCTGGCGCAGGGCGAACAGGTCGTTGCCGGCCTTCACCTCGGACGGATGGATGGCGTTGACCCCACAGACTTCAACCAGCGGCACCAGCTCCATGTAGTTGCCATCGGTGTCTATGGATACCATATCCACGCCGCAGTCGCGACCGATCTGGCCAATCTCCCGGTACGCGGGAGAGCAGAACTCCTCGAAGTGGCGCGGGCTGATGAGCATTCCGTGATTGTAGCAGTTGTCTTCACCACAACTGATGATTTCCGGCCGCAGCCGCTCGATTAGAGGAAACACGTAAGTTTTGCGCTGCCAGCTAAACCAATTCATGATGTCGTGGGCAAGCTGTGGGTCGTCGTAAAGTACGGTGCAGGCCTTCTCAGGTCCCATCAGGCCGCGCAGTGTCCCCCAAGTCGAGCCGGCGCTGACGGCAAGCGGCCTTGTGCGATGTGCGAACTTGCGGCAGTCAGCTTCGATCTCTTCCTCCGGCCGCATCGGCCCGGGTGTCGTGCGCTCCCGATAGAACTCCCAACTCTCGCGGTCGCGCACCGGATAGACGATATACTCCGGCATCGCATAGGTGATGTCATTGTCAATGACCTGGCTGGTGAGCGCCCCGGTCTCATATTCGATAATCTCGCGCTCGCCCTCGATGCGGCTTTCGCTCTTGATGCCTTTCGGGGGCTGGGCGATGGAGAAATCCGGGTAGATAGGGCCGGTGGTGCCCCAGTAGCGGTACCAACCCTCGACCTTGCGCTCTTGACCCAGTGCAATACAGCCCTCCACCCACGCGGGCATTCCGGTCTCGACAAGTCGCTGATGGGTCTTGGCCATACAGCCGCCGCCCATCCCGGGCGAGCCGGGGAAGCCAAAGATCGGCACGTAGTCGGGCTTCTCACCCCGGCAAACGGCCACAAAACGCTCAAGGTCGTTCACTGTATGTCCCCCTACGCGGGCGTGGCATAATGAGTACTCTCAGGCGTCCTGCTGGTGTCGCTCGTCCCATATCTTCTGTGCGTATTCGAGAGCTTCGGCTGAGGGTTCGAACTTGCCCTCGATGCTGGGCCACGGGTCGGAGTCGCCTTTGGTTTCCGGATCGGGGCTCCAGTCGTCATCACGGTACTTATCGCGGGCTGACTTTTCGCGGAAATCGGGGATCTCGTAGCTGTTGGCCGAATCAAGCGCCGAGCGATAGGCCTGGATGCCCACGATGGACATGGCCACACCTCGGTAAACGTCTATATAGGGCTGCGTGTGATTGCGGATGGCTTCGGCGAAGTGGTAAACCATGAAGAAATCGCCGCCGCCATGTCCGGCCTGCATGGCTTTTTCGTGGTGGACCGGGAAATTGGGCTTGTAAATGCGCTCCACCGGCTCAGTTTTCTCCTCGTTGAATTGCTCCTTGATGAGCCGGACCATGCTCTTGTCGCCGTGGCGCAGATTCTCCATCTGGCCCGTTTCGCCGTGTATGCGCACCCATACGCTGCCGCCGCGCAGGCCGCCCTGCAGCAGCTTTGCAACAGCGCCGCTTGTCGCCGTGGCGCAGATTCTCCATCTGGCCCGTTTCGCCGTGTATGCGCACCCATACGCTGCCGCCGCGCAGGCCGCCCTGCAGCAGCTTTGCAACAGCGCCGTTGTCCATGCGTACCGCAATCATCGAGGCGCGATCCCTGAAAGTCACCCGGTAACGATTGATCTCGTCGCTATCAGGATAGGTCATGACAAAGCCGTTGACGCTGACGGGGCGGGTGTCGGTGATGAACATGACCGGCGCCATCGCATGGGTGCAATAATACGTGGCCGGGATCCAATTGCGCCAGTGGTAGAGCCGGTCTTTGAGGCGCAGGGCCCAGTCGCGTTCGCCGGGGTGCACGTATTCGCCCTCGCCGTAGGTGAACTCGCCGATAGCCCCCTCCTGGTAGAGC
>JALGTY010000308.1 GCA_029821145.1 Candidatus Zipacnadia bacterium | reverse complement strand
GCGCAGCGGCGTCCCGCTGGCGGGGCGTTGGTTCTGTTCGCTAATTACATCAGAGGGAGTGCATCAACTCAATGCTGCCAGAGCTTAACATCGGATACAGCCCCAACGCCGGCGTGACCCGTGACCTCGTGGTCAAATACAATATGGGCATCGAAGTAGTCAGAGGCTTCGAGGAAGTGGCACTCGCCGAGGCCGCTGATCTGGCCCGTAGTGTGCACATGCCGTGGAGCGAGCCCGAAATCGGCCGGCTCAACTACGCGGCGACTGACCCCGATTTCCGTCGCCTTTGCATGGAGATGATCGAGGGGCGAATTGTCTTTGCCGCCGAAAACTTCCCAACTGCACGGCTGGTGGTGATCCACGGCGCCCCATATCACTGGGTGGCGCACGAACATCCCGGCGGCCGCATCGGCGACTACGAGCTGTTCATCTCGGCCCTGCGCGAACTGGCAGATTTCGCCGGCGAGCACGGCCTGCTTCTGACCTTGGAGAACAACAACGCCTACTGGGTGAATGCCGCCGGCGAGTTCTCCTGGGAAGACGGCGTGCCCACTCCGGACATGCGCTATTTCGGATCCACTCCGGAGCACTGGCTGGCGGCTTACGATGATGCGGCCCACGAGAACTTCAAGCTGTGCCTGGACACCGCTCACGCCTGCACCTATGCCCACACCTTCGAGGACCATGCCCAGCGCCCGGGGGTGCTGCTGAGTTACCTGGAGCGTCCTGAGGCCATCGGCCACGTACACTGGAACGGCCATGAACTATTTGAGCCGGAGGGCCGCATGGACAAGCACCTCAATGTCGGTAAGGGCACCATCCCGATCGAGGTGCATCGGAAGGTGAAGAACCTGGGCATTCCGCTGCTCCTGGAGCATTTCCACGGCGAAGAGGCACTGGTAGAAGAACTGGCATATATTGACGCGCTCTAGTGAAAAAGCGCGGTCATGATGGCACCGAGAAACTGCGCAACCACTCGCGGAGGTGAGATTTCTAGATGACCCCGAAGCTCGGGATAATCTACATGAAACCCAAACATGAGCCTGGCGCCGAGGTGCTGCGCAGACACGACTTGACGGTCGAGGTAGCCAGCCGGCAAATGACTGAGCTGCCGCCGGACATAGCAGAGCGCGTCGCCAGTGTGCATATGCCCTACAGTACCCCGGAACTGGGGCGTCTGAACTACGCGGCCGTTGATAGTGAGTTTCGGCAAATCAGCCTGGAGATAATCGAAAACGCGATGAGGCAGGCGGCCGAATTGCTCCCCGACGCCGGCCTGGTTGTCATTCACGGGTCGCCGCAGCGCTTTGTCGGTGAATCGCAGGCTGGCGGAGAGATCGGTGATTACGGGCTGTATATCCAGAGCTTGCGCCGGCTTGCCGATACAGCCGCCGAGAATGGCCTCCGGCTGATGCTGGAAAACAACCGCCGCTACTGGACCAACGCCGCCGGCGAGATGGCGTGGGAGGATTCCGCGCCAGCCGAGAACTTCGTTTATTTTGCTATCGAGCCGGATGACTGGCTGCAGTCTTACCATGATGTGGGTCATGAGAACCTGAAGCTCTGTCTCGACACCGCGCACGCCTGCTGCACGGTCCACGCCGTCGCCGACCCCGATGAGCGCGTCGAGCAATTCATGCGCTTTCTCTCAGCCCCTGAGGCCATCGGCCATGTGCACTGGAACGGCCACGAGCTATTTGAGCCGGAGGGCCGCCTCGACAAGCACCTCAACGTCGGTAAGGGCACCATCCCGATAGAGGTGCACCGGAAGGTCAAGAACCTGGGCATTCCGCTGCTCCTGGAACATTTCCACGGCGAAGAGGCACTGGTCGAAGAACTTGCATATATCGAGATGCTGTAGCGAGCATTATGCCCACGGTGTATAATGTATTGCCGTGAAGGTCGCTTTGATTGTAAATCCGCAGGCCGGGCGGCGTACCGGCCTGAGCATTGCTGAAAGCGCGGCACGGCTGCTACAGCAGGGCGGCTGGGACGTGGACTTGCAGCCGACTGCGACGCCGGGCCATGGCGAAGAGTTGGCGCGAGAAGGTGCAGGCGCGGGCTGTGATCTGGTCGTCGGTGTGGGCGGGGATGGGACGCTTTCCGAGCTGCTCAACGGCCTGTTGGGAACAGGTGTACCATGCGGGCTGGTGCCGTGCGGGACCGGCAATGACTTCGCCCGTTTTGTCGGCATAAAGGAAAATCTTGCAGAGGCGGCGGAACAGCTACTGAATGGCCAGGCCGTCGCAGTTGACCTCGGCCGCTTGAGCAATCCGCAGCGACATTTCATAAACACCGTCGGCGTCGGCTTTGATGCGGCGGTGGCCGAGCGCATCAACCGCCGCAAGCGCATTTCGCGAGGCCTGATGGCCTATCTGCCCGCCGTTGTTGCCGAAGTGGCAGGGAACAGTTTCCTGCCGGCAAGAGTCCAAGTTGATGGGCGCAGCTTTGCGGACGAGTGGCTGCTCATCGCAGTGGCCAACGGCAATGCCTACGGAGCGGGCTTTAGAATCGCGCCGAAAGCGGCCTGTGATGACGGGCTGCTGGACGTAGTTCTGGTGCAGCGGATGGGGCGGCTGGACGTGCTGCGGAGTCTGCGGCTGGTGCTGCGGGGACAGCACGAAGGCCACCCGAAGGTAAGGATGCTGCGCGCGCGGAAGGTAAAGATCGAAACTGAGCAACCCGCAGCGGCGCTGGTGGATGGTGACGTGAGGGCACAGACGCCGCTGGAGATCGAGGTGGCACCGGGAGCGGGGCTACTGTGGAAATAGGCGGACTCTGACCAAGGAGAGTTTGCGATGAACAGATATGTGAACATGATTGCTGGTCTATTGGTACTGATTTTGCTGGCCGGTTGTGGCGGCGGAGTGGAGCAGGCGAGGCCGCCTCGGAAGGTGCCAGGGGTCTCCGGCTCAACCGGCATAACCGAGCCGGCGGCGAAGGCCACCGCAGAAGAGTTCAACTACCACGGCTGGAAAGCCATCCGGATGAGCAACGGCCTGGTCACACTGGTAGCGGTGCCGGAGATCGGCGGGCGCATCATAGAATACAAGCTCGGCGACCGGCCACTGCTCTGGGTGAATCCCAACGAGCTGGGCAAGAAGTATGACGCTGCAGACGCCCAGAATCGCACCTATCGCGACTTCGGGGGTTATAAGGCATGGCCCGCGCCGCTCAGCAAGTGGCAGGGACCGCCGGATCCGGAGGGCTCGTCACTCGATAGTGGCAGGTGGACCTCCCAGATCATCACCGGCCGCGGCCGCAAGGTGGAGGTCGAACTCAAAAGCCCCGCTGACAAAACAGTCACCGGCCTCCAAATCACCCGCAATATCGTGATGTACACAGGAACCACCAATGTGGTGATTACCGAGAAGTTTGAGAACGTCAGCGACCACGAGGTGGAATGGAGCATCCAGCACACCTCGCAACTGCTGGGGTCGCTTGCCGAAGACGCCGAGTTCTCCCCGGAATCGAAGGTCTATTTCCCGCTGAATCCCGACAGCAAGCACAAGCGGCGGTTTGTCTATCTCAATGAGAGCGGCGTTGACCAGTTCAGCCCGATTGAGGACAATTCGCTGCTGGAGGTAAGTTACCGCGGCCACGCAGGCCGCATCGGTGCCGATTCTATGGGCGGATGGGCGGCACATCTGGACAGCATCAGCAACTACGCCTTCGTGCAGCGCTTTACCGAGCGGGTCGAGTGGTACGCAACGCGGGTGGCCGGGCCGGTGCGCCATGTCAGCGAGGTGGCCGCCGTCAACGAGCGGCTGAAAGTCACCAAGACCGCAGACGAATTCAAGATAACCGGCAAGTTAGGGCTATTCGCGCCTGGTGAGCTGGACATATACTTGAAGGATAAAGACGGCAAGCCGTTGGGTGAGACGCTGAAGATCAAGGCCTCTGTGAGCGAAATGGTGGAACTCGACAAGGCGCTGCCGGTGGAAAAGAACGCTGCCACTCTGGTTGCGGAGCTGAAGAATAGCCAGGGCAGCCCGCTGGGGCAAGTGGCCTCGGTCAGCGTCGCACCGACACTGGCGAAGGCAGAAGCATCGGCGTCAGCAGAGCCAACGAAGGACACGGACAAGGAGTAGGCTAGCAGCTACAGCAGCCTCGCCAGCATGTGGAGTCGTGGTTCCGAAAGGGGCTGCGATTCTCTATTACATACCTCGCGTAGGTCGAGCTTCCAGCTCGACTCTAATTGTGCCTCCTGTCAAACGCGCCGAGGAAGGAATCTGCGTGCTCTAAAGACAATTCTGTGAGTAAGGCCTATGACACTATGAGGGTGGCGGGCGGCCCGGGGTGGAGCTAGACAAAATGACACGTTGTAATCGTCTCAACGACCTCGGGCTGGAAGCTGAGGACGCTGGTGCGTCCTCACGTGCCCTGCGCTTGGCGCAGAGCAGGCCGAGCCACGCGTTTTGTGGAAGCTGAGAATGCTGAGGCATTCTCACCTGAGACTTGCAGGAGGTGCAAGCCTCAGG
>JALGTY010000307.1 GCA_029821145.1 Candidatus Zipacnadia bacterium | reverse complement strand
ATCAGCGAATATCTGGAGCCGGTGGACCACAGCTTCCTTATCGCCGAAATCATCCCCGGCTCGACCAAGAACGAGGACGACCTGCTAGCTGAGCTGAAGATTAGCAGCGACTATCTGCGGCAGTGGCTGCCGGACGGGAAGTTGACGCTGACTGTCTGAACAGCTCGGCTTGCGCCTGTACTGAAGAGAATTGATTGGAGCCGTGGACGAAACGCTCGTCAAAGGAGGCCGCGGGCAAATGATTGTGCTCACGATCTTGCTGGTCGCGAATGCGGCGGCGTCTCTGGTCCTGGCCGTTCTAGTCGGCGGCATGGCCTTGGAGCAGGTGGGGGATCGCAAGTTTGCGGAAAAGGTCGGCCCGCGTAAGGTGCGTGTGCTGGCCATCCCGTGTGCTGGCCATCCTGGTTTCCCTGGAAGCGGCTTTGTTTGTCGTGTTGTTCCTTGGATGCTTCGACTTTCTGACAATGCGGCGTTCTGTCTGGCTCATACTGGGCGACGTCTTTTTTGCGGTGGTGTTCATTGGCGTATTTCGTGGCTTCTTCCGGGTAGCGTTCGAGCCCGGAGATTTTGCTGCGGCGATAGAGGAACACGGCCCCGGAAAAGTCGCCATCTATCTTTCTGTCTGCGCCGCCTTTCTGTTCCTGGGGAGCCTTCTCATGGCAGCAGGAGCCTATACGCTGCCGACGATGATGGACTGACAGACGCAAGGAGATGACACTGATGGCAGACGCGAATGAAGCGACTGAAAAGCTGCGGGCGGGTGCGGCGCAGATTGACATCACGCCACCGATGGGAACTCAGATCGCGGGGGACATCGGCCGCCGCAGGCCCGCTGAAATCCTGCTCGACCCCATCTACGCCAAGGCCCTGGTCCTGGAAGCCGAAGCGACGCGACTGTGCGTCCTGTCACTTGACCTGCTCGCAGCGGACGACAAGTCGCTGGCTGAGATCCGCCACTTGGCCGCAGAGCGTTTCGCCTTCGACCCGCAAGCCGTCATGGTTCACAGCGTTCAGAATCATGCGGCACCCTCGCTGGGGCACCACATGGTCACCGACGAGTGCACCCTCATCCCACCTGAGATGGAATGGTTCCGGGGCGGCGATCCGGCCTATGATCCCTTTGCCATCGAGCGCGTCCTTGACGCCATCGGTCAGGCCCTCGAGAGCCTCGAGCCCGTCTCGGTCGGCGTCGCGAGAGGCATGGATGACCGTGTCGCCTTCAACCGCCGCTTCATCATGCGTGACGGCACCGTCAAGACTCACCCGGGTGCCCAGATGCGCCACGAGATCCTGTGCCGTGAGGGCCCGATGGACCCGGAGGTGGGCGTCGTCTGCTTCACCGGCGACCCGCTGCGCAATGTGGCGATGCTGCTGCACCACACGTGCCATCCGGTGCACGGCTACCCCCAGCGCTACATCAGCGCGGGCTGGCCGGGAGCGTGGTCGAGGCAGGTGGCCGCCGCTCACGGTGCGGAGTCCGTCCCACTGGTGCTCAACGGCTGTTGCGGCAATATCCACCACGCTAATCATCTTGACCCCCACCAGGTTGACAACCCCGAACGCATGGGGCAATGTCTCACCCAGACTACCGAGGAGGTCCTCCAACGCCTGTCGTACGGTGACGGCCTTCCACTTAGCTGCAAGTCCACCCACATCAGCATCCCGATCCGTGAGGTGCCGGCGGCGGAGCTTGAGAAGGCTCGCGCCCTGCTGGCCGAACATCCGCAGCCAATCTACAAAGACGCCGAGCGCACCGCCATAGACTGGCGCTGGTTCTATGCCGTATCGGCGCTGGATGTCCATGAGCTGCGCCAACGGGAGCCGGAACGGGCCTACGAAATCCAGGCCTTCCGCATCGGCGACATCGCACTGCTGGCCCTCGGCGGCGAGCCGTTCGTGGAGGCCCAGCTTCGCATCAAGGCCGAGTCGCCGGCCCCCTTCACCTTCCTCGCGCACATGTCCAACGGCTTTTGCGGCTACATTCCTACCGCTGAGGCACTCGCTCGCGGCGGCTATGAGGCCGACACGGCCTTGTCATCCTGCCTCGTGCCCGAGGCCCTCGACATGGTCGCCGAGGCCTCGGTGCAACTGCTCAAAGAACTCTTCGCCACATGATAGGGAGATGCCACGCGTGAATGATACAGAAACACAGAGCCCGCAACTACTCGCCGGTGCAGCGCAGATTGACATTACGCCGGAATTGGGCACTCACCTGGCCGGAGCCGTGGGCCTGCACCGGCCCGCCGAGCGGATCATCGAACCGACATACGCCAGAGCGCTGGTCTGCGACAGCGGCGGGAAAAAGCTGTGTATCTTGGCGCTTGACGTCACCATCATCACTGAGGCCTATACGGCGCGGATCAGAAAAGGAGCCGAGGAACTCGGCTTCGACCCCGACGCGGTGATGGTGCATGCCACACAGACACATTCCGCTCCACCGCTGGGCTACTTCATGCTCGATGAGGATTTCCCGCCGGTTGCTGATGAATATGAATGGATTCGTGGCGGGGAGAAAAGCTACGGCGACTTCGCAGCCGACCGCGCCATCGAAGCCATAGCGCAGGCAGACGCCGCCCTGCAGCCGGTGCAGATCGGAACGGCCAGCGGCATCGAAGGGCGCATGGCCCACAACCGCCGCGCGGTGAGAGACGACGGTACTGTGGGAATGCCGGGGCCGAAGGTGTGGGAAGAGCCGCTGGGCCCGACCTGGATCCGCTATATCGAGGGCCCGATTGACCCGGAGCTGGGGGTAATGTGTCTGCGCGGAGATGACCTGCGCACCGTAGCAATGCTGCTGCATTACACTTGCCACCCGGTGCACGTGTTTCCGAGGCCGATTGTGTCGCCCGATTGGCCGGGCACGTGGGCTGATGAGATGAAGAAAACCCACGGCGAGCAGTGCGTACCGCTGGTGCTCAACGGCGCGTGCGGCAATATCAACCCCTGGCCGGCGTTCGACCCCGATTACGTCGAGGACCACCGCCGCATGGGACAGGTGCTGGCGGAGACCGCCGGGCCAGTAGTCGAGAGCCTGCAATTCACCGATGAAGCGACGCTGGACTGGAGAATCAGGCATCTGAAGATACCGCTCCGGGACATCCCCGCTGATGACCTCAAGTGGGCGCAGGAGTACCTGGAACAGAATCCGGTCCCGCCTTTGGACCATGAGACAGCCGGAAAGATTGCCGGCGACTGGACGCGAGCGGCCGGGCTTGTCAGCGTCGAACTATGCAGGAAGCGACAGGGGGAAATGGACTACGAGGTGCAGGTCCTGCGCATTGGCGAGACTGCAATAGTGGGGTTGCCGGGCGAACCGTTTGTCGAGGGGCAACTGCGGATAAAGATGGCATCACCTGCACGGCTCACGTACGTGGCGCATTGCACCACACAGTACGTCGGCTACATACCGACCTGCGACGCCCTGACACGCGGAGGCCACGAAGTCAACACCAGCTACTGGGCCAAACTGGTTCCCGAGGCGCTGGACATGATTGTGTCCGCCTCCGTCGAACTCCTCGACGACCTCTTCGCCACCTGATCAGGTTGCCAAGCTTTTCAGCCGAGCTTCTCCATCCAGCGCTTCTCGATGGCCGCCAGTTCGGCGTCCGTATCCTCGTCAATGAGCATCTCGGCATCAGACGCCAGGATTTCCTCTACCTTCGCCTCTGCCGCCTCGGGCAGGCTCATGCTGCCGCGCTGCTCCCAGCCCTCGCGCTGGCCGGTGCAGATAATCTGTGGCTCTACCAGCTCCCGGAAATGCTCCAGCGTATGCTCGCTGCCCAGGTACTGGGCCTCGGTCCCCATCTCCATGATGACATCGCGGGCGATTGTCTCCTCGCTGACCTCGATACCTGCCGCCATGCGACTGGCCATGCGCGCCACCTCGTCATCTATGACCATCTGCGCCAGTGACATCACGCGGGTGGATTCGAGAGTGCCGACGCCCCAGATGATATTGACGCCGCTGATGGCATGGGTCAGTCCAGTCAGCAGGCTCTCGTATGAGGCCTGCGCATCGGCCATCATGCTCTCGGTGCTCGACCACGACGCGCTGGGCATACCGTGGAAGCGGGCAAGCTGTGCACCCGCCGACTGGATCAGCGTACATTCCGGGCCGCCGGTGCGCGTCACGGCTGTTTTCATGTCCATGGTATGGGTGAAACCGAGGTTGAAGATGGTCGGCCGGCCGGGCTCCAGAAGCTGCACGACCACTACTCCAGCCAACGCCTCCGCATTAGCAATTGTCAGCGCGCCGGCGGGAG
Source organism: Candidatus Zipacnadia bacterium (assembly GCA_029821145.1). Classification (GTDB taxonomy): domain Bacteria; phylum Armatimonadota; class Zipacnadia; order Zipacnadales; family UBA11051; genus UBA11051. The sequence continues at coordinate 71 of JALGTY010000307.1, read as the reverse complement.
TGACCGGCCCTGTCGCCCCGGCCACCGGCTCGGAGTTGACCATGATCGGGATCCCGTAGCCGGAGCTGTAC
>JALGTY010000306.1 GCA_029821145.1 Candidatus Zipacnadia bacterium | reverse complement strand
GCGGCGAAGATGAACAAGTGCCACATACAGTCGAGTGAAATCGTGGAGGTAGTACCATGTCAAATGCTCACATACGGGGTTTTCAGCCGGAGGACCTGCCCCGCCTGTGCGAGATTGCAGTGCGGGCCTGGAAACCGTACTTCGACGCCTGTCGCGCCTTGATGGGAGACGAAATGTTCGATGCAGCAATGGGGCCGGACTGGCGCGCAGAAAAGAGCCGGCAGATCGAGGACTTCTGCCAGAAATACCCGCAGTGGTGCCTGGTGACCGAACTCGATGGCCAGGCGGTCGGCTTTATCACCTGTCACTTCAACCGCGACCGGCAACTTGGGGAGATCGGCAACAACGCTGTTGACCCTGAGTACCAAGGCCGGGGATTTGGGACTGAGATGTACCGCCGAGTGCTGGAGCTATTCCGGAGCGAGGGAATGCGCTTTGCCAAGGTGCACACCAACCTCGACGAGGCTCACGCCCCGGCCCGAGCAGCATACGAGAAGGTCGGCTTCGTCCAGATGGTGCCGACGGTGGAGTACTACCAGCGTCTTTAGCCCACCAATAGCAGCCTCATTCGCCAACTATGTTCAAGCACAATTGGCGGAGAACGAGACGCAGCCTTTTCTCGGCAAAGTGGGGACACCCACGCATTTCTGTGACGAAAAAAGCTCCGTCACCTTTTGCTAGGCGTGCTGCGCATCGGCTGCGGCGACAATGCGCTTCAACTCCGCCATTTCAGCGTCGGGGATGGGCACTGGTTCGTGTGTCTGCAATATGTCGGTGACGCGATCTTTCACCCGCTCGCCCATAGTCCTGGAGCCCTCTGCCACCCATCGCTCGAACTCGTGCCGGATCATCGTCGTCGGCTCCCAGAAGCTGCGGAAGTGCTTGTACGTATGGTCAGATGCGATGTACTGTCCGCCGGGACCGACCTCACAGATAACGTCCACCGCCAACGTCTCCTCGTCCACACGGATGCCCCGGAGAATCTGCTTGACCATCCCGATGACCTCCTCTGAGAGGGCCAGCATCTCGTATGAGCCGACCAGCCCGGATTCCAGGTAGCCCACGTCATGTATCAGGTTGCCCCCGGACAATGCCGCAAATAGCAGCGACAGCGCAGACTCGATGGCGGCTTGTTGATCCAGCACCTTGGAGTCGCTGCAGCCGGCGATGGAAAAAATCGGCAAGTCCAGCCACTTGGTTACATCGCTGAAGGCCGCCATCTGCAGGTGCAGTTCAGGCGCGCCGTAGGCCAGGATTGCATCGCGCATATCCATGATCGAAACGACGCCGGCACCGATGATTGGGGCCCCCGGCGCTTTCTCCTGGGCCATGACTATTCCGCTGAGCGTCTCGGCAAGGCCACAAGCCAAGGCACCAGCAGCGGTGATGGGAGCGGTAGCACCGGCCATCGAGCCGGGCGTGTAGATGCACGGGATGCGTTTCTCTGCGGCGAAGAGCACTTTTGCCACGGCTGTATTGGTGTGGGTCAGCGGGCTGCTGGGCTCTGCGTACAAAGTTAGCAGGGGGGCCAGTTCGAAGGCCTCGGCGCTGCCACGAATGACGCAGGCCATTTCATATTGATCGGCCAGCCCCTGGCGATCCACGGCCGTCTGCACAAGTGGCTTGCCCGTGCCCTCCAGCATTGCCAGGAACTGGTGGCGGTCGTAGGTCATCTGCGGGACATCTTGCGTGAGGCCCAGCGACATGTGAAATCCGATGTTGTCAAGGGCATCGGCCACGCGCGCGGCATCGCGGACGTCGGCATACGTCCAGCCACGCCGCTGGCCTGTGTCACGATCATACAGGAACGGGCAGTCGGACCCGGTGCCGAAATAGATGCGGTCCTTTTCCAGGCGGCAGACCTGCTGCGGGTCGCGGCCCACGATGCGGATCGTCGAGGGCGTCACCGCCAGAGCTTGCTCGACAGCCGAAGCTGGAATGCGCGCGCGATTGTCATCGGCGATCTCAGCGCCGGCAGCCTCCAATAGCTGCAACCCCTCGTCATGATGCACCACCACGCCGGTCCGCGCGAGTATCTCCAGAGCCGCGCGGTAGATAAGCTCACACTGATCATCGGTGAGCACGCGGAAAGTGGTGGTTGCGTTAGTCAGTTGATTAACTAACATCTCCTCAACTCCTTTCCCTGCGCACGACGGCTGCGGCCAGCACCTCGTCGAATTGGGCGACTACCTCATCTGGCAGCGGCGTCGGTTGATGAGTGGCGAGGATTTCTTTCACCCTCTCATCGACTCGCTGGCCCATCGTCGTAGCGCCACGGGCCTGCCAACTCTCGACATTGCTGCGGTCGGCCAGCTCGGGGAAGTAACATTCAGTCCGATACCGACTCACTGTATGGTCTTCGCCGATGAAGTTGCCGCCCGGGCCGACGGCATCAATGACCTCCACAGCCAGCGTCTCGGGGGTCACTTCCAGGCCGCGCGTCACACGCTTGACCATGGAGATAATCTCATTACACATCACAAGCATGCTCAGTGAGCCGGTAAGGCCGGAATCGGTGTAGCCGACATCATGGACGAAACTAGGCCCTGACAGTCCCCCCATGGCAATGGAAATTGCGGCCTCAATGGCAGCCTGCTCGTCAACGGTCTTGGCGTCGGTGCAGCCGCCTGTTGACCACATCGGCAGGCCCAGGAAGCGAGCCACCTCGGTCAGGCCGGCACTGAGCAGGGAAAGCTCCGGCGCGCCGTAGGCCAGTACCATGTCGCGCATATCCATGATCGAAACGACGCCGCCGATGATGAGGGGCGTACCCGGGGAGATCAGCTGCGCCACTACCAGGCCGTGAAGTGCTTCGGCCAGCCCTTGTGCCAGCACGCCCGCGAAGGTCGCCGGGGCCGTCGCACCCGCGAGCAGGCCCGGTGTGAACACTATGGGAATCCGGTGGCGCGCGCAGTACATCAGCTTCTGCATCGCGTCCTGACCACTGTTAAGAGGCGACATCGGCTCGGCATAGAAGATGTAGTTGGGCTTTTGTGCGAAAGCCTCCTCCCCGCCGGCCATTGCCACAGCCATGCGGTGGATGTCGGCACAGGTCTCTTCGCTGAACGACCAGGCCACGATGGGCTTGACCGTGTGCTGGGCCATCAGAGCGAATTCATAAACATCCATCTGGTCAGCGGGCGCATCGGTAATAGCTCCGAGTGACTCGACGAAATCAATGTTGTCAAGAGCGTCGCAGGTCCTGGCGACCGCTATGGCATCCTCCATCACGTAAGGCCGTCGCTCGCCGCTGTCCGGATCTATGAAGTTCGGACACGTCGGCCCGGGGCCATAGTGGACCCGGTTGGGCTCAATACGCAGAGACTTCTCGGGGTCGCGGGCGTGGACTGTGAAACGCTGTGGCGCGGCGGCAATGGCACGCCTGACCATCCCCTCAGGAATCTGCACCAGCTCACCGTTCACCCTGGCGCCATTGTCGGCCAGAAGTTGGGAAGCGGCCGGCTCATGAATAAGAATTCCGATGTCGGCCAGTATTTGCAGCGCGGCCAGGTAGATGCGCTCTGCGTCCTGTTGAGATAACACCCGGAACTGCGTGGTAGTATTGGCCTCCACATTCACTCTCATGCGCTTCACCTCCATGTAATCACGACACACCTGACAAGCAGTTCGGTGACCAGCTTCTGCAACTTCATCTCCGAGTCCGGTTCAACCCAATACCTCCCGTATCGTGAGTACTCACCTTGTGGCATTAGAAGACCGGACACGCGAGGTAGCAGGTGGCGATTGCCCCCCCCGCAAGTTCATCCTGGAGGACAGGCATCCCTGCTTGTCCATGCCGTTGCTGTTCGGAGAGACCTCGACAGGCTAGGAAGCCTCTCGTCCAGGAAGGCTAGCAAGAAGGGCCGCGGCACTCTAAAAAACCTGAAACACAGGCGTTTCTGCATGTGCATTTCCTTTACAGACCACAAGGTGAGTAATTGCCCCGTATCAATAA
>JALGTY010000305.1 GCA_029821145.1 Candidatus Zipacnadia bacterium | reverse complement strand
GGATAGCCTTCGCCACCGATTGGGATGACGACCGCGATATCCGCCTGCGCCTGCGCAACTCCGGTGCCGTCCGCATTGGGATACGCCGCGCCCTTGAGCAACGCTCCTGCCGAAGCCTTCACCGGGTCAAAGTGGGCCTCGGTGGTCCAGGGCGGCGTCTCAGGCCGTACCAGCAGCGCGTCTGCTAGAACCACTTCGCCTTCTGCGACCTGTACGTGTATCGACTCGCTGCGCGCCGGTATCAGTTGTGAATCCACCTGCCCCGGCGCAACCGCAGGCCAGGTAACCCTCACGGTCAGTCTCCCCGGCTGCACAAAAGCCGCTTCCTCGCTGCCGTGACAGCCCCCAAAGATCAAGCATATCACCGCAAGCGAACATAAGACGGCCGCGAACAACGCTCCATATCTGCGCATTAGAAGTTACCCACCTTCGGACTTCTTTCTGAGAAATCCATGTCGCCGCGCCGGTGCCAGCAGCGCACCAGTTCCCAACGCAGATAGTTTACTCCACATGGCACAATCCCCACAACCATCTTGTCAATTCGTCAGTAGCGGCTCGAAGCCTGCAGGCGTACCAGCCACTAAGCCCCACTATCGCGATAGGGGAGAAGGGCATAGCACCACACCCCGCTAAGGTCATGGCTGCCGCAAAGTGCTCATCTATAGCGGTCGCCAGACGGGTATAGACATCGCTACGGTGACAGTGCGCCTTATTAGTAGGTCGAATCGGCTCAGAGACAGCCTTGTGCTTGCCTTGTGCTTAACTTGAGCTTTCGTTGATGAAATGTCGAGCGTCTTGAGCGTATGTGTATAAGTTAAACCAACAATTCCTCTTCTGTAACGTTTCTGTGACTTGAGCTTTTCCAGAGGAAATACCTATGCGGGGTATATTCCCGTTTCCGGGCTCATTTGAAAAATTTTTGCAGGAATCTCGCCCTAAAGAAGGAATTATACCTTGCATGTTCAATATTAAATCAAATATCATGCAGTTTGGCAAGCCCCGCCGCGACAAAATCGGGCAATAGGCGCTTTATGGCCTTCTGTGTGTCCCAGGGGACGGGTGCGCCGGTGGATCCGGGTGCTGTGAATCTGCCGATCAAGGACTGGCAGTAGTATGCCGCCGAACAAAGATTTCTACTATGAGGGTTTCAGCGGGCCGAACGGCACCATTGTGCCTGACGATGTCTTCGATCTCCTGGCACCACAACTGAAGGAATCCGAACTGCGGGTGCTACTCTACATAGTGCGCAGGACTTTCGGCTTCGGCAAGAACGCTGACGCCATCTCGCTCAAACAACTCACCAACGGCATCGTAACTCGCGACGGCCGTGTCCTGGATTATGGCACCGGCATGAGTCGCAAAGCCGTCATCAGTGGTGTCAGGGGTTTGGCTCAAAAGGGCATTATTACCATAGAACATCGCCAGAGCGAAAAGGGCGACAGCCAGGTAAACATCTACAAGCTACGGTTTAGGCATGGGGAAGAGGTAGTTACCAAAGGCGACCACCCTGGTGGCCGAGGTGCACCACCCCCGGTTACCCCAAGTAACCCACAAGAATCAGTAGTACAATACTCAGAAGAACACAACGACATAAACGTTGTTGGCTCTCATGAATCTGAGGAAGAACACCTTTACAAAGAGCTCAAGGCTATTGGTGTGCACCATAACACGGCTGCTAAGTTAATCAGGGACAACGAAGTTACGCAGATAAGACAGACTCTCGATTACCTTATGTATAGGTTGCAAAACGGCTGGGAGCCGCAGCAGACACCGGCAGCCTGGTTGGTGGCCGCAATTAAGGAAAATTACGTGATTCCCGAGCGCCCGGAGGAGCCTGCTCAATCACTGAAAGATCCCGTAAAGATCGCGGAGGAAGCGGCACAACGGGTTGCAAAGGAGAGCGAGCAATTTGCCGATGAACGCCGCAAATTACTCGAGCGTTATGGCATCGAACAATATGTGGACACACTATGGCAAGCAGTTCAGGGACAACTTCGAAACAAACACGAATGGTCTCCGATACTGGCTGCTGCGGTCTTACGGCTGAATTCGGACACTACAGCCGAGCTACTGGCTCCGGTTGGCATAGTGGAGCGCATAAACTCTCAGATCGAGCTGATTACCAGGGCCTTGGAGAGTGAGCTGGGGCATGAGGTGCGGCTCTCCGTCAAACCTCTTGGAAAATAGGTTAGTTGGGTGCCGGAGGATGGGGCATACCACAAAAGGTTTCACGTGAGACGTAGATATTTGCTGTAGCTTGGGCGCTGAAAGTTATACAGATGGACCCGCTAATATGGCAAAATGGTGGCAAAGGTCAATGTTGCAGGTTGTAGCAGTATTACCATTGCAAGTTATACAGCGGTGTGTGAGCGGCCATGCGTATTGGATACGCGAACAGGATCCGTCATAGGGCCGGAAAAGGGCGAGGCTAGCCAGCGGCCTCCTCGACCTCGGTGAGGACACGCAGGAAATTGCCGCCCCAGAACTTGAGAATAGTCTCCTCGGAAAAGCCCCGGTCGAGCAGAAGCTGTGTCAACTGCGGCGTCTCGGCGTGGGATGGCGGCATCGCAATACTGTCTCCGATGCCGTCATAGTCGGAGCCGAAGCCGACATGGTCTTCGCCGGCCACTTCGCAGGCATGCTCAATATGATCCACCACACGCCCGAGGTTCTGCTTATCAGGATCCTGATCTATGAAATTGCGGTAGAAGATGATCCCGATGACGCCGCCGTTATCCGCCAGCGCTTTGAGTTGGTCATCGGTGAGGTTTCGCCAGTGGGGACATAGGGCAAAACAGGCCCCGTGCGAGAACTCTATTGGTGTCTCGCTGGCCTCGGCCGCCTGGAAGAACGCCGCATCATTCGTATGCGCGGTATCAATGGCTATGCCGAGCCGGTTCATCTCCGCGATCGCCTCACGTGCAAAATCGGTAAGCCCGGAGAAGACACGCCGCGCGGCCTCCCGGTCCGCAAGCTCACAGTACCCGCCCGGACTCCTGGTGCCCTGCAAGCTCGTCTCCGCCGCATCGCCATGCGTCAGGTTCCCTACCCGCAGACCCAGCCGGTACTGCATATGGAGCACATGGAGGCTATTTCCGAGGCATCGGCAACTCTCGAGCTGCCCGATATGACCGATCTTCCCCTCTGCCTTGCAGCGGTGAATATCCGCGACGCTCCTGACGATGAGGTACTCATCCGGATGCTTCTCGACCTGCGCATGCATCCCGTCCCACAGCTCGATGGACTGGTGGAGGGTTTGGCCGCCCATCATCGAGTTCATCGCCGTCAGCCCGCCCGCTTTCATCCGCCGCAGGTCCACCTGATACTCCGGCCAATCCGGCGTCAGGTCCATGCTGTCCTTGCGGGCCCAGTGCTCGATGATCGAGTCGTTGTGCCCGTCAATCAGGATGGCCTTGTCGTGCAGGGCTTGCGCTTGTTGTGAAATCTCCATGATGCGAATTCCCTTTCCTTGCGCGGCACCGTATTGGCCGCATGTGTTTGGGGCAATGGCGCGGTGGGAATTTCGCCGGGCGCGCGCGATTGTCCTTCTCTTGTGGGCGAGGAGGGGCAGGCGCGGTGTGAATTGCCAAATATGGCTGGTAAAGGCGATAGCCTGGGTTATTCGTAAAGGGGAGAAAAAGAGTCGGGCTGGAAGCTGAGAACTGCGCACGCAGAGCTTGCGCAGTTCTCACCCGAGCTTTGTGAACAGCGCAAAGCTCGGGCCGACCTACGCGTCAAATGGTGGTTGGTGGTGGTGGCCTAAACGCCTAGAGCCAAAGCCCGACCTACGCGAGTAAGGCAGGAGAATAGCAGGGGCAGCGGATCAGCTCGGGATGCCGAACGTGGCGTAGTCGTTGCACAAGAGATGAAGCGGGGGCTCGTCTTCCTCCGTGTCGGTGAAGCGGGGGACCTCGGGGATGAAGATATTGTCGCCGACATCGTCATTCACCGTCGA
>JALGTY010000304.1 GCA_029821145.1 Candidatus Zipacnadia bacterium | reverse complement strand
CAAGCCATGCGCCGTATCTGGGAGATATCGGCACGCGGTCCGGCTCCTCATGTCGCATCGTTGTCAGCAGCCGCTCACGTCCTGTCATTTCAGCCTTTGGCATTCTTCTCACCTTTCGAAATAGGTGACTGTCCCCAATTTATGCGTCGGCGAAGCTGTACACGCGCGCCAGCATCTCGCCCATCCTCGCTAAGCCTTGTGGTGTCATTTCGTACATCTGCTCCATTAGCCCGGCAATCTCGATAGAGATCACCACGCCCGGGTCAAAACGAATAATCTCTTTGGCCTCGGTGCGACACTCAGCGCGGTAGTCGCGACCGATTCTCGGCTCTTCATGAATCGTTATCCCGAGACCGTGGATGACCCAGCGGCTCATGATATCCAGCGTCTCATACTGATCGCCGAACTCCTGCTCAAGAGCAGCATCTGCGGCAGCCTCGGCCTGCGCACCAGCCATGCCCGGTTTGATGACTTCCGCCACAGTATCAATAATTCGCCTGCCGATTTCTGCTCGCTCCAGTAGTTCGGGCGGCGCCTGGTCATCGAGAAAAAAGGGCACGCAAAAGTCGGAGAGCAATCCCCCGTAACAGGCTACCAGGTCAAAGAGGACCAGATCGCCGCGTGCATAAACGCCTCCTGTTTCGACCCAGTGCTGTGCGTCGAATTGCTGCACACCGTGGGAGAGGATCGTTTGTCGGTACAGGTCCCTGATTGCCTGGACAGGCGCTGAACCTGTGTCCGAGATTCGCCGTGCGAGTTCTCGCAGCATCGTCTGCAGGCCGTCTTCGGTCGCAGCAAGGGCTTTACGAATACAACGAAGTTGATGCTCGTCCTTGGCTGCTCGCAGATTCCGCGAGAAGGCTGCTGCATCAACAAATCGGCTGCCGGGGAATGTTTCGTACAACCGCTCATATACCAGCGCAGGCAACAGATCCATCTCCGCCCCGATCGTGCCAGACTTGAAGCCCCGCTGCTGCAACTGCTCGATGAGGACCTGAGTTTTTTCGGCCAGCATCAGCCCGCACGAGTAGATGTCCTGTATTGCGTCAAGCCGGTGGGCCTCGGGTAGAGCGGCATTCCTGTAAACGACAAAATGCTCAGCGTCGCTAAGGAATACGAACATCAAGGCGCGCTCCTCTACCGCGAAGTCGCGGTGCTCCAACGGCATCCAGCCTGTCATGAACTGGCCGAGAGCGGGATCCATCAGAAGCAATACGTCAAGTTCGCGGTCCCGCACAAACTGCTCTATTGCGCCACGGTCAATTCGCTCGACAGCCATCAGCAACAACTCCTGATGAAGATGAATTAGCCGGGTTGACTACTTGCTAGGCTTGTCGGTGCCACAACTCAAAGCTTCTAACTCATCCTTGACTGTTCTCACCATTTCACTGAGAACAGTCTCAAACCGAGTCTGTCCGTACTCCACAGTGGCGTCCACGCAGTCCCCGCTGATGGCCTCGAGCGCATCGGGCCTGTCGAGTTGCGCCATGTCCACCAACTCGGGCCTCATGTGCAGCATCGCAGAAGTCTCGATAATGCCGGCGTGTTCGCTACGGGGGTCTGTGGGGTGCAGATTGAAGGGGTCGAGTAGAATGATCCTCGATGCCGGGTGCCTGTCCATATACCTGTCAGCGATGCCCTGGATCAGCAGGCCCTGAACACGCGGGTAATGGCCGGTGCATATTACGATGAGCTTGAAGTTCTGCTGGTCGAGCTGGCTGAGCACATCCCCGACGATGCCGGCGATAGTCCCGTTGCTGAGCAAGAGCGAGCCGGGCCAGCCTATATGTCCCTCGGTGCCCCAATAGGTGGGCGGCAAGACCACGCCGCCGGTCTGCTGGACCGCCTGCAGGCAGAGCTCGTAGGCGTGTATTGTATCGAAGCCGAACGGCAAATGGAAGCCGTGATACTCCAGCGACCCGATGGGAAAATAGACCAAAGGCGCTTGCTCACGGGCGGCTACAAGCTCGTCCGGCCGCATTTCTTCATATCGGACTTTTCTCATGCTTGGCCCTTTCTATGCGAGTGGACTTGACTGCTAGGCAGTGCGGCAAGTCGTATTTCGACTGCTGGCCTTGCTGGGTTCGCCTCTCCGAGGCCATTCTCCTCCTCTGTCAATTCGCGCCGGTCGGTGCCTCGTAACATGCCTTAGTACCCGGCAAGAAGACAGAGGCGAATGTGAGGAGGGAAGCTGGCGTTGTATGGCGAAGCGGAGGGCAGTCAATGAAGTCCGGCCGGGCTTCCAACGCTAGAGCTGACATCTCGATGAGCAACTGAAGGGAGTAGGCGTACAATGAAGAAGGCAGTGATAGCAGGCGAGCGAAAAGCTGCGGTGGTGGAAGTTCCAGACCCCCAGCCGAAGGACGACTGGGCGCTGGTAAAGGTCCATGCCGCAGCCATGTGCACCGAGTACAAAGCCTTTATCGCCGGTACGGAGCGAGAATCTCTTGGGCACGAAGCGGCCGGGGAAGTGGCAGCCGTTGCGCAGCCGGGGCCGGTCAAGGTCGGGGACCGGGTAGTGGTGATGCCACAATTCCCCTGCGGAAGATGTGCGCTTTGCCTGGCCGGGGACTACATCCACTGTCAGAACAATTATGACTTCGCCGCCTTCACCGGTTCAGCAGAAGGGCAGGGGACTATGGCGCAGTATGTGCTCAAGCCCGGCTGGCTGCTGCTGCCCGTTCCCGACGGCGTCTCGTATGAGCACGCTTCATTGGCCTGCTGCGCGCTGGGAGCAACATTCGGCGCGTTTGAGATGATGGGGGTTGAGGCCTTTGACACGATGCTAATCACCGGCGCCGGCCCGGTCGGACTTGGCGCGGTGGTCAACGCCCGCTATCGTGGCGCTCGTGTAATAGTTGTAGAGCCCCACCCGTGGCGAGCAGAGCGGGCGAAGAAACTAGGCGCTGAGGTCGTCCTGGACCCTCACGGCGAGGATGTGGCAGGCCAGATCAGGGAATTGACGCAGGGCAAGGGCGTGGATAAAGCACTGGACTGCTGCGGTGTATTGGAGGCTCAAAGGCTATGTATTGAGGCCGCTCGGCGAAAAGGCAAGGTGGCCTTTGTCGGCGAGAGCACCGAGCACTTACCGATCGAAACGAGTCCTGATCTGATCAGGAAAGGCCTGAGCCTGTACGGTTCCTGGCATTACAACATTTCTTTGTATCCCAAGATTATACAGGTCATTCAAGAGTCGCCAGTAATCGAGCATCTGATAAGCCACGTGCTGCCTATGAGCAAGATCCAGGAGGCAATGGAGCTGTCGGCGTCACATGAATGTGCCAAGATAATCCTCAAGCCGTGGGAGTGAGAGGGCCAGGCTCGGCATCGGACTGACGAAACTGCAATGAAGAGAGAGGCTCCGCAGAGATGACAGCAAGCAATGGGACAATTGCTTTTGATGGCAAAGGTCTCGACGTGGACCGTGCGGCCTACCTGTCGCAGCATGATGTTGTTTATCTATCTCCGGCTGTGGACGGCTATGAGGGCTTCCCTCTTGGGAACGGTGATCTGGGCACAATGGCCTGGACGCCGCCGGACAAAGTGCTTTTTCAGATTAACAAGACCAACACCTGGGACGATGCGCCTCCGGGCCCGTTCACAGGCTGGGAGGACGCATACAATCCCGATAAGTCGGAGCGGTTCACCAGTCTGCGCAGTTGCGGGGAGTTCCGCATCGAGCCGGGGCTGCCGGTGTTCGACTGGCAGTACCTGAAGAACTTCGAGGGCCGGCTGTCGCTGACCGATGCACAGGCTACCTGGCAAGCGGAGGGGCCGTTGGGGAGAGCCTGCTGTCGGGCTTTCGTCGCAGCGGACCCGCCTGTAATGGTGATCCGGTACGAGGACGAGTTGGCGGAGCCGGTGGCGCGTAGGGTGACACTGGCACGCTGGGGGAGTCGGGTTTTCGAGCACTGGTACCGGTACATCAGGCGCGAGTTTCACCTTGGGCCTGAGGG
>JALGTY010000303.1 GCA_029821145.1 Candidatus Zipacnadia bacterium | reverse complement strand
CAAGGGCGCGCTGGACCAGTCATTCAACCCGTGGGGTGTCTATGCGTATCTGTCTGATGATGCGATCCGGGAGCATCTGCAGCAGGCCAAAGATGCCGGCTTCAACCTGCTGCGGGTGCACATCAAGCTGGAGGACCCACGCTACCTGTATTGGGCGGACCGGCTGGGCATAATGCTCCAGTGCGATATGCCAGGCTTTGGATATGACGGCTACTCGGAGCTTGCCTGCCGGCGGCACCAGGCGCAGTTGCGAGGGGCGATCGCGCGCGACTACAACCACCCGGCCATCATCTCGTGGTGCCTGTTCAATGAGACGTGGGGACTCGGAGGCGAGGACTACAAGCAAGACCCGGAGCGCCAGGAATGGGTGGAGGAGATGTACGAGCTGGCGAAAAAGCTTGATGGGACGCGGCTGATCGAGGACAACTCGCCCTGCCTCTACGATCATGTGCGCACCGATATCAACTCGTGGCATTTCTATACTAATGATTATGAAAAGGCGGCTGAGCATGTCGCCGGAGTAATAGACAATACCCGCCCCGGGTCTGATTTCAACTTCGTGCCGGGCCGCACCCAGAGCGAGCAGCCGCTGCTGAACTCGGAATATGGCGGCATCTCGGCGCGTATGGGTGATAAGGATGTGGCGTGGTGTTTCAAGTTTCTCACCGATCTGCTGCGGCAGGAGGTGAAAGTGTGCGGCTATGTCTATACCGAGCTTCATGACATCGAGTGGGAGCGCAACGGGATCTACAACTACGACGGCTCGGCGAAGGAGTTCGGCTACAACCCGGCGGACCTGCAGGCCGACCCGTATTTTGCTTTCGAGGGCCCTCCCGGGGACACGGTTGAACCCGGCAGCACCGTCCGGTTTCCCGTGTTCGTAGCCCGCCAGGGCTGCACCGACTTCACATGGCCGGATATTGAGATACTCGTCACCGGCGTTGACGCGCTGGGACAGCAGATAAGCCCCGCCCCGACCGGCAGAATGGACTGGTTGCGGGGAGGCGTTGAGGCGCATCTGCTGATGAGCCGGGGGGCGTTTGTATTCGATGAAGCGCTGCCTGATTACCCGTGTCTGTTGCGGCTGGAGGCCCGTGTCAACGGCAGGTTCTCTGATTTCAAGTATCTGGAGCTCTGCAGTGGGCGGCTGCCGGCGGTTGAGAGGCTTGCTGACGGCTCGGTGGTGCTGCGGAAACTCGCCGGTGAACAGGAACACTCATCAGGGTGGCACGAGGCCGAACTGGAGCGGGGACTGGTCGGCCGGGAGATCCATCTGCTAGGTGGCATCGAGGCAGGGCACCTCGATTACGTGTTCGAGCTGCCGGCAGGCATGGATCTTGCCGAAGCAAACAGTATTACACTCATCGCCGAACTATCTGCCAAGATGCAGGACGCCCGGCAGACCGAAGCCGGCGGCTGGCCGTCGCACCTGCAAATCCATATGAACGGATGTCACGTTCATTCGCAGCGATTGGGCGACCAGTATGCCGACTCACGCGGGGCGCTTTCGCACATACACGGCCTCTGGGGTCGGTACGGGGAACTGGTGCGTGTAGGGGCGTCGGCGGGCATGATAGAAGAGATAGCCGGGGCGGATCGCAGGTGCGTGAAGCTTACACTTGCAGTGCCGCGGGAGCGCACGCCGGGCGGGCTGATCGTGTATAGCTCCCGCGCGGGCCGCTATCCGGTGGACCTGACGCTCATCATCACCGGCTGTGGGTAATAATTTGCGATTTTTCTCGGAGAAGCCTTGCTATACATAATTGAAATATGTATAGTAGTACAAACGTATAGTACCGATGTGAATTGCACGGTTCTAATGCAGCACGACAGGAGGGACATTATGCACAAGAGTGTTGTAGGGGTGCTACTCATTTTCGTGGTAGTAGGTGTGGTGGGATGTGCGGCGTATGACAAGTTCAAGAACCTCGAACCAAGGGTGCGTACCGATCCCCTGGCCCCATTCACGCTGGAGACTACGGATAACATCTCCCAACAAGACGTGAGCTCCGAAGACTGGGATGAGTACGCGGAGGATATCGAGAGCGTGGAGAAAATCGAAGTTTCGTACAAGTACCAGTCGGACAAAAGCGTTACAGTATCCATCTACATCAGCGACAACCCCAACCTCACTGCGAACAATGTGGCCGCTTCAGCGGAACTGCTGCACCAGATAGACCTGGAGGCAACACCGGGCGATGAATGGAAGACAGTATATTTGGAGGAAGTAGCAGGCGAGCAGGACATTGAAGAGGTGCTGAGAGAGTACAACGGCACTTTCTATGTGTATATGGTGATAAGCGACGACGCAAGTGTTACTATAAGCGAGTTCTCTGTCTATCCCACGCTGAGCTTGGACGTCTTGTAAAATATCGAACGGGAGGTAAGCACAATGCGCAGACACATACTTTGGCTTTGTCTGATCGTAGCCGCAACTGTTGTAGTGGGGTCGGCGTGGGCTGACTTCAGTGACTCAGCAGTGGGCAACACGGCCCTCGGCATCGGCCCACGGGCGATTGGAATGGGGGATGCGTTTGTCGCTGTGGCAGACGATGTAACTGCGTTGTACTGGAACCCGGCCGGTCTTGCGGATAGCACTGGCTTCAAGTGGCATACACTCAGCATCGGTGGGGCAGTTGACAACCTCGATGTGATGGATCAACTGGCCGATGTGGCCTACATTCTGCGCCTGGAGACCGCTGACGGGATTTCTTGGAACGACTTCGACGAATTGGTGGATGCGACGGGAGCTAACCCGATCGAAGCTGAGGGCTCGTTCATGACAGGCTTTGCGCTCGGTCCGCTGGCCCTCGGCGCATACGCACAGAGCTCGGGCACCGCCGGGTTGATCGACGTTGGTGGGCTTGGAACCCAGGTTAATGCCACCATCCGTGCAGTAGGTTTTGGGGCTGTTGCGGCTGGCTACGGCAGGCAGATTAACAAGCGCCTGCAGGTCGGCGTCGCCGTCAAACAGGCGGGCCTTGGCGAGGCTAGAGTGCAAAAGGTCTACAGACGAGGAATCCTGGGCCCCCCCGAGGTACTCGGAACAATCGTCGAGACAGCGGATGACGGGGATACCGACACCGCACTGACCGCCGACGTCGGGCTACGCTACCGGCCTGAAGAGAACCTGTGCTTTGGGCTGGTCGTGCGCAACATCACCTCGCCGGAGTTCACCCTCAATCTAGGGGGTACCACCGGGACAATTATCACACAGGTCAAGCCCACAGTACACTTGGGCCTGGCGGCATCTGACCCGGTGGAGGGCATCACCTTTGCAGTCGATATCCACAACTTCACCGCACAAAACGGCGCCACCCCAACTGTCCACTTCGGGTTGGAGAAGGTCATCAGCAGCAACTTGGCTGTGCGGGCCGGCATGCGCGATAGTGATTTCACATGGGGCCTCACAGCCAAGCTCGGCCCACTCACACTGGCAATCGCTTCCGCGTTGAACTATAACGACATGGCCGCAGCCAGCTTCACGACCGACTTCTAGTACCCGATCCCTCGCTGGCACGGTCCTAACGTGCCACTGTTGAGCCTACCTATCGCCCCGCGATCCATGCGGGGCGATCGTTTTTTGGCCGGCGCAAGGTTTGCCCTGCCACGGCAGCGAACAACTAGTTATCGGCTCTCAACACTGGCCCAGGAGGTTTACAGTGCGCCGCATATTTCTCCACAGTCGCCATTTGGTAATTGCCTTGCTGATCGCCTACAGCAGCCTTCCGTCGTGTGGCCAGCAGCTAGATGACCTGCGCGCGCGGATAGCGGAAATTGAAGCCGCCGACTATGCTCGCGACAGCGTACCATACGCTACCAACTATCCCTATGCACGCTTGCAGTTGCGGAAAGCTGAGGCCCTGAATGCCGGCGGCGGTTCTTATTTCGTCTCTGCCACCGTCAACGAATGTCTCGCGCTGGGCCTTGAGGCGCTGGATAGGCTGGAGCGCGGC
>JALGTY010000302.1 GCA_029821145.1 Candidatus Zipacnadia bacterium | reverse complement strand
TTCTCCGGGCGGATGCGGCTTTACTACTGGCCCGCCGATGGCCGCCTGCACCTCTATGGCGCGGAGGTGGGCACGCTGGAGGTTGACTTCGACTACAACGGTCGCACCGACATGATAATCCAGTACAGCGACACCGACAGCGACGGGTGCTTCGATACCCGCAAGGTGAGCTACCCGTCCTCGGGCTTGCCGGCTCGCACCATCACCGGCCCGACAGGCTACCAGCCTCCGACCGGGGCACCTGCGTCATCCAACGAACCTGTTCTGATGCCCTTCAGCTATGCCGCGATCGCAAAGCTCTGGCCCGGCGTTCTGGCTGAGAGGATCACAGTCGGCGGCGTCCTGCTTGAGGCTCTCTCCGACTTCGCCGAGCACACGAGCCTGCCTCTCTTCACCGCCCCGATGGATTTCTATGAGCATGGCACACCGGCGCAATTCCCTTACATCGAGCGCCTCCGCGCCAGCACCGAAGCCAAACGCTACTACCAGGACATCGCCGTCGAGCTTGCCTTCGCCCAACTGATTGCGGAGGCGGAGCAGTCTCCTGACGACAAAACGGCGCTGCAGCTCAAGAGCGCCCAGCGCCTCTACGACCGCGGCCATCTCCAACGTGCCGTCAAAGCACTGGCTACGACCACTATCACGCAGTAGCCCGCATTGTTTATGAATCCGTGGCTCGGCCTGAGCTTTGTGTTGTTGACAAAGCTCAGGTGAGAATGCGTAAGCATTCTCAGCTTCCCGTTCGACAGGCTCACGGCCCTGAGCAACGTCGAAGGGCAGCCCGAGGTCGTTCGCATTTCACCCATGAATGATCTGCGTTAGTACTAAGTTGCAGAGGTTCGCCTTACTTCCCCGCCTTCATCTCCTCAACCGACTCGATTACCGCATCCGCCATGTACTCAATCTGCTCCTGCGTCAGCGGGTACAGCGGCAGGTGGGTGAACTGGTGGTTGAACACCATCTCCGTGTTCGGGCAGGTCTCGGCTATCGCGTCTGTGTCATAGCCCAGGTCGCGGCAGAGCTGGTACTTGTATAGCGGCGCAAAGTGCGGTATCTGCACCACACCGCGCGCCTCCATCTTCTGCTTGAACACTTGCACATCTTGCCCGATTAGCTCGTGATCCACCCGCAGCAGGTACAGGTGGTAGGTGCTCTTTATCTCATCGGTGTCCAGCGGCGGGGTGATGATGCCCTCCACCTCGGAGAAGCGTTCGTTGAGGTACTCGGCATTCGCCCGGCGCACATCAATTACCGCCTGCAGCCTCTCCATCTGTCCCAGCAGGCACAGCGCCTGGATCTCGGTTGACGAATGGTTGCCGGCCACGAACGGCCCGTACTTGCCCGGCACCGCAATCACATCGTAGAGCCAGTTCTTGATCTGCTTGGACATGTCAACACCTAAGAAGCGGCACTGTGGGAAGTACTGGCCGAAGTCCAGGTCAGTCACCACCAGCCCGCCTTCTCCCAGCGCATTTATATTCTTGACCTCGTGGAAGGAATAGGAACCAAAATGCGCAACTGTACCAGCCGCTTTACCCTTGTACCTCCCACCGAAGGCATGCGCCGCGTCGGCCAGCACCACGAGGTCTCTTGCCTCGGCGATCTGCATTATCGCATCCATATCGGGCGGGTAGCCGCCGATATACACTGGTACGATCGCCTTCGTCTTATCGGTGACCTTCCTCGCCACGTCAGCCGGGTCCATGTTGACGGTGTTGGGGTCAACGTCGGCGAACACCACTTTCGCCCCCGACTGCAGAGTGTACGTCATGGTGGAGATGAAAGTTATTCCGGGCACGATTACCTCATCACCGGGCCCGATATTGGCGTACTTCAGCGCGATCTCAAAGCCGGCCGTCGCATTGGTCAGGAAGCAGGCATACTTGCAGCCCAAAAACTCCCTTGCCTCCGCCTCCAGCTTGCTCACGGTGTCGCCTAGAGACAACTTCGTTGCCGGGCCGGACACCTCCCACAATTCCGCCAGTGCCGCCTCTACGCTCGCTGCCCTGGCTTCGTATTCGGCGTCCTTGCCTGCTTCCGGCCTCACCAGGAACCGAATCATTCGCATCAGATCTTCGTTGGCCAAATGCTCACCTATAGCCGCCCAGGGCACTCTGGCCTCTCCTGTGTCATATCGGAAATCGCCTGCCGGTTCGTCCTGCGCCATACGATACTCCTCCTTAAATGCAGCGCTGTGCCGCAACTTTTCGTCACAGACCATCACTTCGGTCTCATGTTCGCCGCTCGTGCTGTAAATTCCTGCATCCCGCACTGTCTGCACTGCCGGTTGTCCCGCCAGTGTCGTTAGCCTCTTGGCCTGCGCGTCCACCTGGCATATAATAGCCGCAATACGTCGCGTGGCTATAGCCTTCCCAAAGAATCCCGTGGGTCGGGCATCCTGCCCGCCGCCGTTGCCCCTCTCCCTGTGGGAGAGGGGAAGGGGGTGAGGGCTGCCGTTGTCCCCTCTCCCTGCGGCGGGTACCCGCTCCGAAGGAGTGGGTGAGGCCGGGGGTGAGGGCGCCTTTGCAGTTGGGGGACACTATTGACCAGAACGGGGAAGAGCCTTGAAACTCCTCCATATCGCTGATATTCATCTCGGCATCAAGGCCCTGGGCTTCGGTGACCGCGCCGATGATTTGCGCGGGCGCATTCAGATCGCCTTCGAGAGCTCGCTACAGATTGCAGCCGAGCGCGCCTGTGATGTCGTCCTTGTCGCGGGCGATCTGTTCGATTCTAACCGTGTCGGCCGGCGCACTTTGCATGCGGCGACATCCGCACTGCAAAACCTGCTTGCCGCCGCCCCACAGACCCATATCTTCCTTATCCCTGGTAACCACGACTGCCTCGGCGATGACAGCATCTATCACGCGTCCGAATTCTCCCAACTCGGCGACCGCTTCCACCTGTTGACCGATCCGCAGGGCGAGACCGTCTATCTGGAGCATCTTGACGCAGCGATACACGGCGTCCCGTTCGTATGTGATTTCAAGCAGCTTGACATCCAGCCGCTGGCAATGCTCTCGCCGCATCCTCAGGCCGCCTTCAACATCGCGATGCTCCACGTGGGAATACCGATGTCACACTGGGACGGTGCCGACGCTCCCAGTACCAGTCCGGAGCAGATTGCCGCCTCGGGGATGGACTATATCGCTCTGGGCCATTTCCACAATGCCCAGAACTGCGATGACGGAGGCGTGGTCGCCCGCTACCCCGGCCCGCCCGAGCTAATCAATATGCAGAGCCCACCCGGAGCGCCGTTGCTGGTCGAGATGACTGCTTCCGGCGTCAGCGTCGAAGCTGTCCCGGTCGCCTCCCTCCGTCTGGAAAAGGCCGAGATTCTGGCGGCTGAGCTACAGTCCGGGGCCGACCTGACCGAAAAGCTTCGCGCGTATGCGGCTCAAGACCTGGTCCTTGACGCCGACATCGTTGGCATGTTGCCGCTTGGCGTGCGGCTGCAGACTGAGCAGCTTGCCGAGGAGCTGGCCGACGATTTCTACCGGCTGAGCCTTACCGACAACACCGCCGTCGCCGCTCTCGATATTGACGAGGCCCAGTATCCCGAAGAATTCGTCACCGGCAAGTTCATCCGCATGATGCAGGAGCGGATCCAGCAGGTACAGGCGGAGGGTGACGAACATGCCGCACGCATCGCCGCCGAAGCACTGCGCCTGGGCGTGCATCTGCTGCAGGGCGGTGAACTGGAATGAGGATCGCCCGCCTCACCGTCACCGCATTCAAGGGCCTCGCCGATGGCGCCTATGACCTCTCGCTTGGCTTCACCATCATCCGTGGCCCCAACGAAGCCGGCAAATCCAGCTTCCAGCAGGCGATTCTTAACGGTCTTTTCGGCGACCCGACCAGCTCTGCGGCCAGATACGACCTCATCCACTCGTGGCAATCGGGCCACAAATGCAAGATCGTGCTCAATCTCGCTGTGGGGAGCGAGGAATACGAACTGCTACG
>JALGTY010000301.1 GCA_029821145.1 Candidatus Zipacnadia bacterium | reverse complement strand
TCCCCCGCTCGCCTGCCGTCCGGCGACGGCATGTCAACATTGTAGATGTCCCCGCTGAACCAGTAGAAGCCGGGGTACGGGCGCACGTTGTGACTCATCCTGCTATCCAGAACCATCAGCGCGATCTTCTCCGACAGTTGCCGGCACAGTTCGTTGCTTGCCGCGCTGTCGGTGCCGTAGCGGTGGGGCAATTTCCGCAGCCTGAGGCGCAGCGCTTCATCTGGATAACCGGCGGACATCGTCTCTGTCAGCTCGCGCAGTGTCAGTTCTCTGCTTCCGTACACCAGCTCCCGTATCGCCAGGAGGCTGTCGGTCAGCGTACCCAGGCCGAGGATGTCAAAGCCCACCAGATTGTAGTCGGCCCCGCCCTGCTCGAGCGGCCTCGCCCGCTCAATGCACCCGCGCATCAACACGCTGCCAAACGGCGAAGGCGCATGCTCTGCCATCCGGTCCCACCGCTCCTGCGCAAGCGCCAGTTCCTGTTCGTACACACCTCCCAGGTGTTCCCACCAGCCGTCCATGAACTCCTCAAAACCCGGAGCGCTCTGTGCCGTAGCGGTGGCCATGTACTCGGCCAGGGTCTTCACCAGATGCAGATGCCCGAGCACCGTGTTGGGATAGCACGCCCCTTGCACCGTCGCCTCGTAGCAGCCGACCACTCCCCAGTTCCACACATCTTGCGGGGGGATACCAACGGTTCCCAGCGCCGCGGTCACTACGCCGTCGTTCATGAAGCCCGGCTGACCGTAGCCGCAGGCTGCCAGCTCACATGCGGCCTGCACGAATTCATCACTGGTCAGGGGATGCACCCGCACTGAGATCGAGGGCTGGAAGGTGTCAATTTCCTTCATCGCTGCCAGCATCAGCAGCGACAGCGGGTTGGCGGCATCGTTCTTATGCTCGCCGACGCCGCCCAGAAGCGCGTTCTGGCTTTCTTCGCCCTCGCAGCATTTCAAAAAGAACGCGCAGACGAGGTCAAACGCAGTCTGCATGTCAATGCGGCCGGCCTCAATGTCCTGCTGCAGATACGGCCACAGGTACTGGTCAATCCGCCCGAACGATATCGCCACCGACGGGTTCTCCGCGTGCAAGAACGTATGGGCAAACCACACCATCTGCAGCGCCTGCCGGAAGCTGTTTGGCATTCCCTCAATCAGCTCCTCGCAGTCATCCGCCGTTTGCGACCACCGTTGCGCCTCGGCCCCCTCCAGTTGCCGTGCGCTCTCCCTTGCGGCCCGTGCATGGCGGCGAATGTACGTTGCCAGAGCGCGCATGGCCTCATCGAAGGCCTCTAGATTCGTCGCGGCTTCGGTATCGGCTTCTTCTCGTGCCGCCGCAATCTGTTCCCGCAGCCCGCGGGTGCCGCACTCCAGCAGCGCCCGGTAGTCATGCACGATGTGCCCGGTGGTGCAGTCATAACCCAGTTCGGCCCGCTCTTCAGCGCTCATGAACGGCCACGGGCAGTTGCAGGTCTGCAGACCCAGGAGATAGTCGTCCGCATGCGGCCCGATCACGGCCCGATCCGCGAATTCCGTCAGGACACGTGCCCGCCGCACGACAGTCGGCTCGCCGAAGGTCGCGCGGTACGCGGCCCGTATCGCTTCCGCCAGCGCTGCCATCGGCTCATCTTGTGTGTATATCCGCGCGCCCCGCTCGGCATAGTCCCTGGCAAAGCGCTCTCGCAACCGCACGATCCGCTCGGACGGATGCAGTTGTCGGATCCTGCTCCACGTCCATGCTGCCACAGGTTGGCGACGCGTGTTGCCAACTGTCATCGGTGTCTCTTTCCCGCCCGCATAGTAGGTCAGTCCTGCCCCTCGCCCCCGCTTAAGTCAATGCCATCTATCAAGCGCCGCAGAAGCTCCTCACTACCGGCGGCCTCTTCGGAGTCGTAGGCCTCTTCGAGCTTCTTCACCAGCTCGTTGAACTCTTTATTCTCTCCCATAACCTCATTGAGTCTGTCTTCGGTTGTATCGGCGGCCGCGATGAGGTCAGACAAACTGAGGTCCAGGTCCAGCAGCCTGCTCAACACCGAAATCGCCTTCAGCATGCTCTTCGGATAGGTGGGCATATCCAGAAACGGATAATGCGGCACGTCAAGGACCAGGTTGCTCATCTCCACCCCCTCGTCAACTGAACGCTGTGCCAGCAAATTCACCACGCTCCCCGGGCCTTGATAGTCCGCGAAACCGATGTCGAACTGCTTCAGCCTCTCCTTGAGAGCCTCACTTGCCACAGAAGCACGTATCCGGGGGTCCCGGGTGTGCGGAATCGGGCTGGCAACACTGCCCACAAAGTAGAATTCCTGCACTTGCAGTTGCCTTGCCACAGCGAAGATGCAGTCACAGTACTCGGTCCATCTGATATGCGGTTCCTCGCCCAGGAAAAGCACCAGGTTGGCGCTCTTGGAATAACGGAACTCATTCCTCTGGAACCTCACCTCTCGTATGACCCCGTCTTCTATCTCGGTATGGGGTCTGAATATTGCCGAGAACTCCATCGGACTTATCGAGCTGACGAACGCTCTTTCACCGTCGGCCAGCAGGGTAATCGGCAGCGTAGAGACCGGGAAGTTAAGAATATAGAACTCTGGCGAAGCGATTTCCGCGAACTTCGGCGCTGCCAGCTTCTCATTCAGGTAGTTCACCGTCCCGGTGGACACCCGCCCTCCGTCCATCCATCCCGTGAAGCCTAGAATCATGCGGGGACTCTGCAGCTCAGGAGTTTCGTAGATTGTCAGGTTTTCCATGTTTGTCCCTCTCCCCCGGTATTGTCGCTAGCCCGAATAATTCAGGAGACGCGTGGCTCGGCCTGACCTGCGCTTGGCGTAGGTCAGGTGAGAATGCGACAGCATTCTCAGCTTCCAGCCCGAGGTTGTTGGCTTATTGTCGCTATCGCATGTTTCGCCAGGCTTCGATCAAAGCCTGGACACGCCGCATCGTCTCATCGCTCTCCTCGCGGATGTTGTCCACCGGCGACAGGATGAACCCGCGCGGGCCCAGGGCCTCTAGCGCCTCTCTGACTGCGTCTGTTATCTCTTCCTCTGAGCCCATCTCAACAGTTACGAAGCCGTTGACCCCGCCCCACAGGGCCATCCTGTCCCCGACGCGTTCGCGCATGGCCCTCATGTCGGTCTGCATCCCCTCCACCGGGTCCACGCCGATGAGCACATCCACGCCCGCCTCCAGCAGGTACTCCAGGATGCCCATTGTGCCGCTGGTGTTGATATAGGCGAACTTCGTTCCGGCCTCGTGCGCCAGCTCGACCGCCTGCTTGAGATAGGGGAAGATGAAGCGCTCGTACATCGGCGGCGACCAGAAGTCGGTGCCCTCGTACCACGCCCGCTGCACGAACATGTCCACGCCGCTCGCCAGCACTTCCCGCATCCGCGCCGTATTCCACTCGTGGAGTATCTCGGCCAGCTCGTCTATCATCTCGGGCCTATCTATGGCATGGAAGATCCCCTGCTCCATACCGCACAGCCAACCGATGGCATCCATGGCCACTCCCATCCCCCCGGTGGCCATCAGCGCCAGCTCATCCGCCAGCGCTCTGGCTCTCGCCGCGTTCTCACGGAACCTCGCCACGTCCTCCGGGTGCGGCGGGATCAGCAGGTGGCGCAGGGCAGCCAGGTCATCAGGCCCCTCGATGGGGAATTTCCGCGCCCGTGGAACCAGGTAATCATCGAACAGCGGGACATAGTCCGGGTATGGCCAGTCCGGGCTCGCGAACACTTCGGTCTTCAGCGTCCCATCCGGGGTCACATATTCCTTGTGCAGGATATCCGGCCCGTCGTCGCGCTGCTCTCGCCACTGTCGCACCTGCACTTCAGGCGCGTAGCGCAGTGCGATCCCCGGCGTGTCGCGGTGCTCCTGGCCGCGCGTGGAGGCCCATGTGTCGCTCGGCACCACGGCATCCAGGTCCATCGCCACTTGCTTCCTCACGAACTCCTCGTCACTCTTACACCGGCTGCGTAGTGCCGCGAAGATCAT
>JALGTY010000300.1 GCA_029821145.1 Candidatus Zipacnadia bacterium | reverse complement strand
GACGCGGCATCGGGCGCGTCGTGTAGCGACGCGGAGAACGGTACGATGATGCGGGTATCGCTCACCCATACCGGCCGCGAGCGGGTATGCACATCATCTATTCGGCCCAGTTTGGCCGCTGGCCCGAAGCTGTGGCCTCCGTCATCACTGACAGCCAGGTAAGCGCCGTAGTGACGCGGGCTGATGTATTTGTCCCAGCACAGTGCAATCCGCCCGTCAGGGCCGGCTTCCACGCCGCTGTTACGGTCGTCGTAGTCCGGGTCATCAATTATGACCCACGGCTCCGACCAGGTGACGCCCTCATCGGCAGACTTGATGGCCACCAGCCGGCCATCTTCTCCGCTGACTTGATGGCCACCAGCCGGCCATCTTCTCCGCTGCTTCCGGCGTGCGTGAGGCCCTGCCGAAACACGCAAAGCAGTTCCCCGTCGCCGGTCACACACAGCCCTGGAAAGGCAACGTGGTATTCCGGCGAATCGTGAGCGACAGTGATATCCTCATTGCTCTCAGGTCGCGTGAGCTGCTTTTCACATACGCCCTGAACACTCAGCGCCTCCAGCCCGTCTGCCAGATACTTGCCGATGTTTTCCGACATCACGGTTCCTTCCTATCCTATTCTTCACCTAGACGAGCCAGCCAGTGACGTGTATTGAAGCTTTTCTCCGCGGTCACCCACGCGCCCTTCTATCGGTCTCCACGTCGCCTTGGCCAACGACCTTCCGCATTTTGGTCGTGTGCTCGGCACGCGTATGGCCCATTTGCGAAGGCGCCCAGCAGTGCCCTTCCATAGAGTTTTTGGGGAAGGGGTCCAGGGGAAACCCCGTTTTGCAAAAAGGGGTTTCCCCTGGGCAGGTACTCGCCACTGGGGCGACGAATGTACAAATTGGTTGTTCCACTCTGGCAGGTGATCACGAATGGCTAAGTACTCAGGAAAGCCCGGTAAGAAGACAGGCACTCCGCTGTTCGTCTGGGTAATCGTTGCCGTAGGTGTATTGGCCATACTTGGCGTGGGGTCCTTTTTCGGCTACAGGATTCTGCACGGGCCTACTGGGACCGAGGCATTGCCCACAGCCCGAGAGATGCCTTCCTTGCCGCGTCCTGATTTGCCGGCGGGGCCCGCGTTGCCCGAAAGCGCCGAGATGCCGCCACTGCCGCAAGGTCCTGCCTTGCCCCAGGTCGAGCCCTCGGAGCCGCCGCAGTTGCCTGAGGGCCCCGCCCTCCCCGAGGCCGAGCCTGCGCCGGAGCCGGAGCCCGAGCCGGCCGGACCCTCCGGAATCGTGTACTGGGCCGGCACCGTCCACCCATTCCAGTCCCACATAGTGCAGCCTCAGGCCGGCTATCAGTATGTGACCGCACTCTACCGCGTGGTCAACAAGAGCACTGCTACGGTCCACGTTGACCATCATCTGGTAGCCCTACAATACCAGGGCCAGACATATTACCCATACGTGTGGGCATCGGGGATGGACGCGATGGCCAACCGCCGTTTCCTGTCCCCGGTGGACCTCGCCCCCAATAGCATGACCGAGGGGTATGTGGCGTTCCAGATTCCCTTGGGGGCCAGCGGCGTCGAGCCGGCGTTCAGCCCCCAGGGCCTGCCGGCAGAAATCGAGGTCCGCCGCGTGAAGATGGAAGAACTGCCTTCCTTGGCAGGCCCGGCCCCCAGCCGACCGGTTCGATAGCGCCAGCCACGACGCGCCTCCTCCAGCACCTGCAGATCGATTTTGCCAATAATGGGAGAGCATCATGCTGCACGAACTTAGCGACGCAACCCGCATCTACTCCATGAGTGTCGCTCACCCGCCGGCCCTCACAATCAATGTCGGGGATACGGTGCGCTTTCAAACGCGCGATTGCTTCGACGGCCAGGTGCCGATGGAGGAAAACCCGGAAAACCTCGATAAGCGCGAGGAAGGTCGTGGCAACCCCGCAACGGGCCCGGTCCATGTTAACGGCGCGGCAGCGGGCCATACGCTGGTCTGCTCGCTGCAAGATGTCCAACTCGCGTCCCAGGGCCTGATCTGTTCGCAACGCCGCGATGGCTCCGGGCGCACCGTCACAGTAGTCAATATCGAAGGAAATATAGCTCACATGGGCAAGTGGCACTTTCCGGTCGAGCCAGTCGTGGGGGTAATGGGCGTGGCCCCGGGAAACGGCGAGGTGCCCAACTCCACTCCCGGTGCCCACGGCGGCAACATGGACACTCCCGACCTCGTAATCGGCTCAAAGCTCTATCTGCCGGTGTTTCATCCCGGTGCGCTATTCGGCTGCGGGGATGTGCATGCCTTGCAGGGGGATGGCGAGGTCTGTGGGCAGGGCATTGAGATCGCCGCCCAGGTCACCGTCGGCTTCGAGCTGCTTGACCACCCCGTCTGCCCGTGGCCAGTGGTCGAAACACCGACGCATTACGACATCATCGCAGCTGGCGAGGACCTGGATGAGGCCGGAAGGTTCGCACTACTGGCGGCCCGCGATTTCTTAATCAAATACGCGAATGCCACCGACCAGGAAGCGCTCGCACTGATGAGCACGGTCGGCGATCTGCGGATTTGCCAGATAGTTGACCCGCTACTGGGCGTACGCGCCTGTGTCCCCAAAGAACTAGTAGCCGGCCCGCTCTAGTCCCCGCCGCCCGGCTTCATTTCCTCCAGTTTCGCCAGTAGCTCGGACAGCATGAGCACCAGAGTGAACAAGAACACGACACTTGCGAACTGCACGAACCCCTCTGGCGATCCGACGTTCCCGACGATCGCCCCGCTTCCACTCAGTATCATGAAATGGTCAATCACACCAAACACCAGAGACAGCAAACCCACGAACACTAGCACTTGCCGTACCACTCTCACTCTTCATACCTCCCTTTGTGCCACACTTGCCGCTCCGAATTCAGCACTACGTCTGTCCCGCCTACTCTTACATATAGCCCCTCGTGGCCTTTATGTCAATGCCAAAGTGCAGTCAAAGAGCCAACATGGGCCGCTCGCTGGAGTTCTCCGGAAAGATGTCTTCTCTTGCGCAAGCTATTGTGAACAACCCGGCCCCGACCATTCATCAACACATGGGCACCGAGGGATACTCACTCCTACGCGGTCTGCAGGAGCGCGTCCGGCGTAGGGCAGTTCTCGGCTTCCCGTTCGACACGCTCACGGCCCTGAGCAACGTCGAAGGACAGCCCGCAGCTTGCCTCAATCGCTTCGCGAGTAATCCAGGTCAGTTGCCTTGTGCCTCCAGTACCGCCAAGTTGCCGATTTCGAAGGTGTCGCCGGGGGCTATTGAATACACCCAGAACAGGTCCCCTGGCTTCATCTTCTCGGCATCGCCCGGCTCCAGCATAGTGAATTTCGCTCCCTCGGCGACGTGGAATTTCTCCGACGCGCTCTTGATCTGGTACCAGGGGGTATCGTCGTTCTTGTCGGATCCGCGCAGCCATTTGCCGTCGTAGCAGATGCCGCAGAAGAGCTTATACTGACTCGTCATCGTCATCATCATGTTGGCTTCGGGGTCAATTGTCGTGACCTTGCCGCGGCCCTCGTACAGCCACGTATGCCCCAGGTCGAGCCGGTATCGCTTGCCGCCTATATGTTCTACTCCCGCCAGCGGGAACGTCTCACCGCGCGCGTATTCCGGGTTGTAGAACGTCACGTTGCTTTGGTCAACCGCCTTCACCTGCAGCGGTTTTTCCGCAACGGCCTCAACCTCCACCACATTTTTCTCCACGTCAATACTCACTATTCTGCCGCTCACAACGCCCTGGCCCTCGATGGTCCGGTCGTCCACTGTCAGCCGCTCCCCGTTGGCCAGCATCGTGTAGTCGAACTTGCCGCCGGTAAAGCACGCGGTGGCAAACTGGCCGGCGAGTTCGAAACTGTGCCCGTCCACCTCCAGCGTCCGCGGCGTATCGCGCTCCGGATTGTGCAGGATGTAGAAGGTCTTATCGCGGGTGGTCTCCACGATCATCGCCACCGGTTCGAGGCCCGGCTGTGAGGCCGTGTACGGCTCCATCTGCACCCGCCGCACATCGCTGATGAAGGTCTCGCCCTTGTGCGGCTCGATGACCGCAGCGAAGATGCTGACACACGGCTCCGTATCAGTCTGATGGCGGGTGAGGGTGTAAGCATCCCAGGGGCTCTCGCCTACCAGGCCGTAGCCTTCGCCCTTGCACGTTATCACTTCGCGTTCCGGCGCTCCGGTCATGTGCAGTCTCAGCCCAATCTGGTGTTCGGGATCAGCAAGCCAGGCCGCCGTCCAGCCTTTGTCGGTACTCGCGCGGGCCACGTCCTTCAGCCAGGAATAGCCGGAATCGCCCAGGTGCTTCTCACTCCCGAAGGCAACGTCCTC
>JALGTY010000299.1 GCA_029821145.1 Candidatus Zipacnadia bacterium | reverse complement strand
GGGAATCTGCCGATGGCCGGCCGCTTCACTGTCTGCAATATGGCCATCGAAGCCGGCGGAAAAAACGGCATCATCGCACCCGATGAGAAGGTCGAGGAGTTCGTGAAAGGCCGGGCGCAACGCGCCTACGAGTGCCTGGCCGGCGATGAAGATGCCGAGTATGAACGAGTCTATGAGTGGGATGCCGCCGACATTGAGCCGCCGCCGACATTGAGCCACAGGTCAGCTTCCCGCACCTGCCGGAGAATGCCAGGGGGATTTCGGAAGTCGGAGATATCACGATAGACCAGTCGGTCGTCGGCGCGTGCACCAATGGGAGACTGGAAGACTTGCGAATTGCTGCTGAAGTGCTCAAGGGCCGTCAGGTGGCTGCCGGCGTACGCTGCATCATCATCCCCGGCAGCCAACAGATCCATCTGCAGGCGACCAGGGAAGGCCTCGTGGAGACGTTCCTGGAGGCCGGCTGTATGGTGAGCACTCCGACATGCGGGCCGTGCCTGGGCGGGCACATGGGCGTGCTGGCCGCCGGCGAGAAGGCCATCGCAACCACCAACCGCAACTTCGTAGGCCGCATGGGCCATCCCGAAAGCGAAGTCTATCTGGCCGGCCCGGCCATAGCCGCCGCCTCCGCAGTGGCCGGCAAAATCTGCAGTCCTGATGAACTCTAAGCGCGGTGATAATATGATAGCCAAGGGCAAAGTACACAAATACGGCGACCACGTGGACACTGACGCCATCATCCCGGCGCGTTACCTGATGACCACCGATCCCGACGAACTGGCCGCGCACTGCATGGAAGATATTGACGTTGGGTTTGTCTCCCGGGCCGAGCCGGGCGACATCATTGTGGCCGGCAAGAACTTCGGGTGCGGAAGCTCGCGTGAGCATGCACCGATCGCCATTAAAGCGGCCGGAGTGAGCTGTGTCATCGCGGCCAGTTTCGCCCGCATATTCTACCGCAACTCCTTCAACATCGGCCTGCCGATTATCGAGCAGGCAGAAGCTGTTGCCGCAATCAATGACGGCGACGAGGTCGAAGTGGATGTCACCAACGGTCTGATAAGAGACTTGACAACAGGTGATGAATGGCGGTTTGCCGCTTTGACCGGTCCGGCCGCCGAGCTCATCGAGGCCGGTGGGCTGGTTAATCTCACGCGCACCAAGCTGGGAGCCGGCGGATAGATCATGCTGCCAATCGTTGCCATAGTCGGACGGACGAATGTGGGCAAATCCGCGCTGTTCAATCGCCTCGTCGGCGAACAGACTGCGGTGGTTGAAGACGTGCCCGGGATCACCAGGGACCGCATCTACGCCGAAGCAGAGCTGGATACACGGCGGGTAATGCTGGTTGATACCGGCGGTCTGGCCGGCGCCGAGAACGATGAGCTGATTACGCAGGTGAAACAGCAGGCAGTCATGGCTCTGCAGGAAGCCGATGTGTTGATGCTGATGGTGGATGGCCAGGAGGGCCTGACCAGCCTCGACTATGAAGTGGTGGAGGTGGTGCGGAGTACCGGCAAGCCGTGCGTGTTGGTCGCGAACAAGATGGAGAAGCTTTCCGTTGACTCGAGCGACTTCCTGTCTCTGGGCATGGGGCCCCCCATTGACATCTCCGCCATTCATGGGCGTGGGCTGATGGAGATGGTGGAGGCGGTGGAGGATGTCCTGCCGGCTCCGGAAGAGGAAGCCGAACTGCCCGATGAGTTGGCCATAGCGGTAGTGGGGCGGCCCAATGTGGGCAAGAGCGCCCTCGTCAACGCTATCCTTGGCGAGGAGCGTGTCATTGTCAGCGACGTCCCCGGCACCACGCGCGACGCCGTTGACGAGGTGTTCGAGCGCGACGGGCAGACCTACCGCATAGTTGACACTGCCGGCTTGCGGAAGCGTTCCCGGCGGCAGGATACCGAGTTCTACTCAAGTCTGCGTACCTTTCGAGCCGTGGCACGCGCTCACATGGTCCTGATGATGATTGACGCCAGCGAGGGCATAGTGAATCTCGATGCGCGGGTGGCAGGCGAGGTAATGGAGGCCGAACGCGCCGTCATCATCGTGGCCAACAAGTGGGACGTGGTGGCCAAATACGCCAAGCCGGATGAAGATTTCCCCGATCTGGACTACAATAAGGTCGAAAAGACTCTTCGCAAGGATTTCGAGCGGATCGTGCGCCATGAGCTGAAGTTCCTTTCCTATGCGCCTCTGGTACATACCTGTGCACTGACTGGCGAGGGCGTGGACGAGTTGCTGCAGAGTGCCCGGCAAATCAGAGAGCAGTTCGAAAGGCGCATTGACACCGGCCCGCTCAATCGTGTGCTGCGGGACGCCATAGCCGCGCATCACCCGCCGACGAAGAAGGGGAGGCAGCCGCGGCTCTACTATGCCACGCAGGTGCGCACTGGCCCACCGACGTTTGTAATATTTGTCAATGATCCGACCCTGATACATTTTTCTTACAAGCGCTATCTGAGCAACAAGTTGCGCGAAACTTTTGGCTTCGAGGGCACCCCGCTTCGACTTATCTGGCGGGCCCGCGGGAAACGCGACCGCCCGAAGGAGTAGATCGCAGATGCTAATCAATGTTGCAGCGCTGGTCGGCTGCTTCTTGGTCGGCGGCATCCCGGTCGGGCTGCTGATCGCCCGCGCCTGTGGCATTGATGACATTCGCAAGTATGGCAGTGGCAACATCGGCGCCTCCAACGTCCTGCGCACAGTGGGTGCCAGGCCCGCTCTGGTGGTCTGGCTGGTTGATATCGCCAAAGGCGCGTTGCCCACGCTTGTCGTCGGTACACTGCTGCATGTCGCTGCCTGGTGGTACGCCGGCGCTGCCTTTGCGATCGTATTGGGGCACTGTTTTTCTCCGTATCTGGGTTTCAGCGGCGGTCGTGGTGTGGCTACAAGTCTCGGTGTGCTGCTGGCACTGGACTGGCGTGTGGGGACACTGGCGTTGTCCATTTGGATCATTCTCACATTCGTCACCAGATACATCTCTCTGAGTTCGATACTGGCGGCGCTGTCCGCAACTCCGCTTTACTGGTTTTTCGACCGTGCAGCTAACATAGAACTGCTGGTGTGTGTATTAGCCATGGGCCTGCTGATTGTGGTGCGCCATACGCCGAATATTGGCCGGCTCCTGAGCGGCACCGAGACCAGAATCGGCCAGAAGGCCAAAGAGCTCCAAGAGGAAACCGAAGATGAACAGCAGCCGGACGAGGGCTGAGAACGTGACCTGTGCGGTGATTGGTGCCGGCGCGTGGGGTACGACGCTGGCGCGGATGCTGGGCGAGCAGGGCTACCCTGTGCGGCTGTGGGCACGGCGCGCCGAAGCGGCCGAGCAGATACAGATCACCCGCGAAAACGCCCGGTATCTGCCGGGTTTCAAGTTGCCTGATACCGTCGCGGCCGATGCAGATCTCGGCGCAGTACTGGCTGGCGCTGAAGCCGTTATCATTGCCGTGCCATCGGTGGGGTTGCGGGATGTCACCGTCCCGATGGCCGGGAAGGTAGCCGATGAGGCGCTGCTCATCTGCGCCACCAAGGGTCTGGAGCGGGACACCTGCAAGCGCATGAGCGAGATACTCACCGAGGAGCTGCGACCTCCCGCCCCGGGTGCACTGGTGGCGCTTTCGGGGCCGAATCTCAGCAAGGAGATCGCCCAGGGGATGCCGGCGGTGAGCGTTGTTGCCAGCCCTGACCGGGCGGCAGCCGAACGGGCTCAGGGCCTCTTGAACAATGACCTCTTTCGGGTTTACACGAATTGTGATATAATCGGCGTGGAATTGGGAGGTGCGCTAAAGAACACTATTGCCATAGGTGCCGGGATAAGCGATGGCCTGGGCTATGGCGATAATGCGAAGGCCTCCCTCATCACCCGGGGCGTTGCCGAGATGTGCCGACTCGGCCAGGCTCTGGGAGCGATGCCTGGGACGTTGTGGGGTATAGCCGGCGTCGGTGACTTGATTGTTACGTGCAACAGCAGATTGAGCCGCAACTGGAACCTGGGTTATCGGATCGGATGCGGCGAGCGGGTCGGCGACATCCTTGACAGTATGCACGATGTGGCCGAGGGGTACTATACGGCCCATGCCGCAAAGCAGAAGGCCGAACAGGCCGGTGTCGAGGCGCCCATAACTCAGGCCGTGTATGAAATACTGTACCAGGACGGCTCGCCGCACACGATTGCCCGGCGACTGATGAGCCGCCGACAGCGGGCCGAGCATGAGC
>JALGTY010000298.1 GCA_029821145.1 Candidatus Zipacnadia bacterium | reverse complement strand
CGCTGCTGCAGCCGGGCTTGTCGAAAAAAAGTTTCTGCGCAAGGAGGTCAACGGGGCACGGACAAAGAATCAATTCATGTTGGACGAGCAGAAGCTACACGGGTAGTCGGGAAGAGACATATCAACGGCTGCCTGTCGGCACACGGTGCAGTCCCCCGTACCGTGTTTTTGTGAGGGGCGAGGGCCACATGATGACTGAGCAAGGCACACAGGAGATCCCCGTCGTCTGGCTGCAAGGAACCGGCTGCTCTGGCTGTTCCGTTTCACTGCTTAACGCCGCAGCACCGCGTATCGCCAATGTTTTGCTGGAGGAGCTTGTCCCCGGCAAGCACGTGCAGTTACGTTTCCATCCGACCATAATGGCGGCCTCCGGCGAGTTGGCGCTGGAAATCCTCTACGATACGCAGCAAACGGAAGAAGGCTATGTACTGATCCTCGAAGGCGCGATCCCGGAGAAGCTGCCCTACATTGGCGGGACCACAGGTGAGGGTGAGGAACTGAGCATAGTCAATACTTTTACGCAGTTGGCCGAGAAAGCGCTGTGCGTGGTAGCGGTAGGCGCGTGTGCGACATTCGGAGGCATTCCGGCCGCAGCGCCCAATCCGTCCGGGTCCAAGCCGGCCAGCCAAGTTCTGGCAGAGCACGGCATCGCGACTCCCTGCGTCAATGTACCCGGCTGCCCGGCGCATCCGGATTGGATTATAGGCACTATAGTCCATGTCCTGCTACACGGCTTGCCGACAGCAGACGACCTTGATGAGCACGGTCGGCCACGCGCTTTCTTCGGTCAACTCATTCACGAGAACTGTCCGCGCCGTGCCGATTTTGATGCCGGCAAATTCGCCTCACACCACGGTGAGCCCGGATGTCTCTACGAGCTGGGCTGCAAGGGACCGGTGACTTACAGCGACTGCCCGTTGCGACAGTGGAACAGCGGAATTAGTTGGCCGATTGGTGCGGGCAGCCCGTGCCTCGGGTGCGTCGAGCCCGGCTTCCCGGATGTCGGCAGCGCCCTTTATAAGAAGATCAGCGCCGATGAACTACCTCGCATCGAACGCGATGAGACAACCGGCGAGTTGAAATACGTCGCGCCGGCGTCAGCGCCATGCTCAGAGCCCAGCGAGTAATCCAGAGAGCGGCGTACCACCGCAACACGTCTTGTCGAAGCAAGGAGAGAGCACAATGGCACGCATTGTAATAGACCCGGTTGGCCGTGTTGAAGGACATCTCAAGATTGATGTGACTGTGGACAATGGCGAGGTCAAGGATGCCCGGGTTTCCGGCCCCATGTTTCGCGGGTTCGAGCAGATTCTGATAGGGCGTCACCCCATGGACGCACAGCGCCTGACCACACGGGTTTGCGGGGTCTGTCCGGCAGTGCACTCCGTCTGCTCCAGTCTGGCCTTGGACGGGGCAATCGGTGTAGCAGACCAAATCCCCGATAACGGCCGGATCATCCGCAATCTGCTTCTCGGCGCCAACTTTCTCCAGTCTCACATACTCCACTTCTACGCCCTGGCTGCGCTTGACTATGTTGACCCGGCAGCCGCGGCGGACTACGCCGGCGATGACCCCGGGCTGCAACAGCTTGCGGCGTTCCTGCAACGGGGCGAGTGGGCGCCCTTTGTGCCCCGATATGAAGGGGACCTACGCCTGGACAAAGAGACCAATGCGACCGCAGCATCGCATTACTTGCGCGCCCTGGATATGCGTCGCCTCACTCACGAGATGGTTGCCACTTTCGGCGGCAAGATGCCGCACGAGGTCGGATGCGTGCCCGGAGGCACCTGTGAGGTACCCACCACAGACAAGATAGCATCATTCCTGGGCAGGCTCCAGGATGTCCAGCGCTTCGTAGATGAGTGCTATGTGCCGGACATTCTAGCTGTCGCCAAGGCCTATCCGGATTACTTTGAAATCGGAAAGGGCTGCGGCAAATATCTTGCATACGGCCTATTCGACATGGACACCACGGAGACAGATCTGATGAAGCGGCCTCGGTATCTGCCTTCCGGAGCGTTGAACGGACAGCTTGAGGCGGTGGACGCCCAGGCAATCACCGAAGACCTCAAGTATTCGCACTTCAGCGACGAGGACAGCCACCTGCGCCCGTCAGAAGGGCGCACTCAGCCCCAAGCGGACAAGCCGGAAGCTTACAGTTGGGCCAAGGCGCCGAGGCTCAACGGAGAGCCGTATGAGGTCGGGCCGCTTGCCAGGTGGCTTGTAGCATACCATGCAGGCGATGAAAAGGTTAAGCCGGTCATTGACAGCTTGCTGGCGGCACTGGATGCCGAGCCGGTGGCTTTGCAGTCCACACTGGGCCGTCACGCCGCACGCGCCCTGGAAACCAAGCTTGTTGCCGACGCAATGGCACAGTGGGTTCTGGAGCTCGAGCCTGGTGCGCCCGTTTGTGCCGACTACGAATTGCCCGAAACAGGAAGCGGCACCGGCATGGTTGACGGCCCACGCGGGGCACTGTTGCACCATATAGACATTGAGGATAGCGTCATATCGCGGTATCAACTGGTGGTGCCTACCACTTGGAACGTCTCGCCCCGTGACGACCAGGATAAACCAGGGCCGATTGAGCAGGCCTTGGTTGGGACGAGCGTCCGTGATGAGCAGAATCCGTTTGAAGTGGTGCGAATAGCCAGGTCATTCGACCCCTGCCTGGCGTGCGCGGTGCACATCATTGATGCCAGAGACAAGGAACTGGGCCGATACCGGATCCTGTGACGGACACAAAGGCGGACCGAGTAGTCATTCTGGGCGTGGGCAATCTGCTGCTCGGTGACGAGGGGGTTGGTGTGCATGTGGCGCGCCGCATGGCACAAGTCGAACTTCCTGCAGGTATCCAAGTAATCGAGGCCGGAACCATGCCCACGGAGGCCCTGGGGCTGGTAGGCGACATAGCCAAGCTCGTAATCGTGGATGCGGTCGCGACAGACGGGCCGGCCGGGGCAGTATATCGCTTGCCGGCGTCGGTTGTTGCGAACACAGATGCGGAGCTGTCGCTGCACGAGTTCACGTTGGCCGAGGCGCTGGCCGAGTGGCGCCTTCAGGGCCTCGACGCGGACCGTATTGTAATAATCGGAGTTCAGCCGAGCAAAGTGGAGTGGAGCACCGAGCTTTCGTCGGAAGTCGAGGCAAACTTGCCGAAGATCGTTGATACCGCTATCGCTGAGGCAATTGCGGAAAGGACGAAAACAAATGATAGCCAGTAAACCGAAACCGATCGAACAGATCGTTGAGTACCTGGAGGGCGAGCAGTCGGTTATCATCGTCGTCTGTACCGGCTGCCCTGAAGGCTGCGATAGCGGCAACGCCGAGCAACTGGCCGCGCTCAAGCAGGGCCTGGCAGAGGCCGGCAAACGAGTTGCTGATACCATAGCGATTGATTTCCTGTGTAATAAGACTCTCATCGCTCGGCGTCTGATGGCGCACCTCGACGCACTCAACGAGGCCGACGCGCTGCTGGTTTCGGCCTGTGGCATCGGAGTGCAGGCCGTGGCGGGTACGGTGGACAAGATCACTCATCCCGTGCTGGACACCATTTCCATGGGCGGCTTCCAGGGGCTGTGGCCGGGCGAGGAGCGCTGCATGGAATGTGGGGATTGCCTCCTGCACTATACCGGAGGAATATGTCCCCGCGTGGCTTGCAGCAAAGGCCTCGTCAGCGGCCAGTGCGGCGGCGCTGACGTGGATGGCAGTTGTGAAGTTGACAGGTCCATCCCCTGCGGCTGGATAAGAATCTACGAGCGGCTGCAGAAGCTCGGACGACTGGAACTGATGGACCAGCTCGTCGCTCCTCTCGATCATCGCAACCTCACCGGGGATGTCAAATACCGCACAACCACCTGGTGGGCGTTGGAGGAGCCGGCAATTGGCACCCAGTTAGCAGACGAAGCGGACGGTGACTAACAACACTTCGCTGGTTTCGGCGCAGGATCTCCTGGCCCCTATCGCTTCTTGAACACCACGTAGAAGCTGTATTCTCCCAGGACACCGGAGGCTTCGACGCATTCCATCTGCTCGGTGAACCAGGCCGGAAGC
>JALGTY010000297.1 GCA_029821145.1 Candidatus Zipacnadia bacterium | reverse complement strand
CCGATGACCTTACTGGCATGTGACGGTGGTAAAGCCGTTCGGACGGAAGGCTTCGCACCGTGGCCATACTTCGACGAAGACGTAATCGCGGCGGCCACGGCAGTGCTGCAAGGTGGCAAAGTCAATTACTGGACGGGTGACGAGGGCAAACAGTTTGAAGAAGAGTTCGCGGCGGCGATGGGCTGCAAGTATGGTGTTGCAGTGGCCAACGGCACTGTCGCCTTGGAACTGGCACTGCGGACGCTTGGTATCGGTGCGGGTGACGAGGTGGTGGTTACGAGCCGCAGCTTCATCGCCTCAGTCAGCTCTGTGGTGATGTGCGGGGCGAAGCCGGTAATAGCAGATATAGACCCGGTGAGCCAGGGCATCACAGCCGAGACAATCAAGCCGGCTCTTACGCCGAAGACCAGGGCTATTTTAGCAGTTCATCTGGCAGGTTGGCCGTGCGATATGGGCCCGATTTTGCAGTTGGCCGAGGAGCACGGCTTAGAAGTGATTGAAGATTGCGCCCAGGCACACGGCGCGAAGTACCAGGAGCGGCCGGTAGGATCGTTTGGAAAAATGGCCGCTTTCTCCTTCTGCCAGGACAAGATACTCACCACCGGGGGGGAGGGGGGTATGGTGCTGACCAGCGACCGTGAGCTCTATGAGGCGGCGTGGAGTTTCAAGGACCACGGCAAGAGCTACGATGCGGTCTTTCGCCGCACGCATGCGCCGGGTTTCCGCTGGCTGCATGAGAGCTTCGGGACTAACTGGCGGATGACAGAGATGCAGTCGGCGATGGGGCGGGCATTGCTCAGGAAGCTGCCTTCGTGGGTGGAGGCGCGACGGGCCAATGCTGCGGTATTAACAGAGAGTTTCAAGCAACAGCCGGCGCTGCGGGTAACAGTACCTCCGGCAGACATTTATCACTCGTACTACAAGTACTACGTTTTCGTGCGTCCTGAGCGCCTCAAGCCAGACTGGGATAGAGATCGCATCATGAACGCGGTTACGGCGGAAGGGATACCATGCTACAGTGGTTCCTGCAGCGAGATGTATCTGGAGAAGGCTTTTGATGATGGGGAGTTGCGACCTGCGAAGCGGTTACCGGTCGCCAAGGAGCTGGGGGAGACGAGTTTGATGTTCCTGGTGCATCCGACGCTTACGGCCCGGGATATGGAAGATACGTGTCGTGCAGTTGAGAAAGTCCTCGCCGCAGCTAGCGGCTGATTATTGAGACGTCGCTCGATTGTCTAGCAGAATAAGGGGCAAGCGAAATGGCATCGCGCAATATGACGTGGCGAGAGCGAGTCGCATGTACGTTTGAAAAGAAGCTCACGCGGGAAACATTAGTCCGCGTCGTGGCTGATATGGTCATGGTC
This sequence comes from Candidatus Zipacnadia bacterium, assembly GCA_029821145.1. Classification (GTDB taxonomy): domain Bacteria; phylum Armatimonadota; class Zipacnadia; order Zipacnadales; family UBA11051; genus UBA11051. Next base: position 3,484 of record JALGTY010000297.1, on the reverse strand, counting down.
AACTTTGCGCTGCTGGCAGCCTATACAGTACACTACGTCTTCGCTGTAAGCATGCAGGACCCCGCCGTTGAATCCCCAATGGGTGCTCTGGAGGCTCACTTGTCGTCGTGTTTCAATGCCATGTGGGTTTTGACTGTGGTGAGTATTGTCGTTTTCGCTGCAAGTGGCTTTTACACCTACGGTCGAGCTTACCAAGGGCGGTTCAAGGCGCTTGTGGTGCTCGAGGCGGTCAGTATATCGTACCTGATCCTGGCGGGGGTGAATTATTTCACGCCCGACCTTCTTGGCCCCCCGCGCAGCGTGTTCTTGGGGTCATACGTACTGAGCGCCTTGCTGCTGGTGGGGGCGCGCATCGGTTCACGAGTGTGGAAGATGTTCGCGGCCTGGGAGCTGCGCCACATACCACAGCCTGTCAGGGGGAGAATCCGGTCAGTGCTGGTAATTGGGGGCGGGGGCTACATCGGCTCCGCGCTGGTGCCCAAACTGCTTGCGGGCGGCTACCACGTGCGCATATTGGACCTATTTGTATATGGCAGAGAAGCTATCGCCGAGGTAGCCGAGCACCCGAATCTGGAGATCATTAAGGGGGATTTCCGCGAGGTGCATACGGTGGTCAACGCAATGCAGGGGATTGACGCGGTAGTACACCTGGGTGCCATTGTGGGGGATCCTGCCTGCGCATTGAATGAGCAGCTCACGATAGAGATCAATCTGATCGCAACGCGGATGCTGGCAGAGATTGCCAAAGGCAGCGGAGTATCGCGGTTCATATTCGCCAGCACTTGCTCAGTCTATGGAGCCAATGACCAGGTACTGGACGAGCAGTCGGCTTTGAACCCGGTTTCCCTATACGCGCGCAGCAAAATAGCATCCGAAAAGGTCCTTATGGAGATGGCAGATGCGGACTTCGCGCCGGTCATTCTGCGTTTTGGCACAGTTTACGGGCTGTCCGGTCGCATTCGCTTTGACCTGGTAGTCAATCTGCTTACGGCCAAAGCTCTGTGGGAAGGAAAAATACCTCTATTCGGAGGCGATCAGTGGCGGCCGTTTGTGCATGTCAGCGACGTTGCCTCCTGCATAGCGAAAGTGCTGCGCGGTTCACAGGTGCAGGTGGGCAGCCAGATTTTCAATGTCGGGTCAGACGAGCAGAACTACACGCTCAAGGAAGTCGCGGACGCGATTGCGCAGCTGGTGCCCGGCATCGAGACATTGGAGCTGGAAGTGGACGGCGACCGGCGCAACTACCGCGTGAATTTCTCAAAGGTTCGCAAGGCGCTGGACTTCAAGCCGGAGTGGACAATAGAAGATGGCGTAAGGCAGATCATCCGGGCGATGAATAATGGCGTGGTTACAGACTATAGTCTGCCGGAATACAGCAACGTGAAGTTTCTGAGCCAGTGCGCCGACGATGTACTCACCCCGAACGAGGGTTGGGCAATAGAGCTGCTCCATGCGACTGCGCCTGTGGGGACCACGGACGATATGGGAGGCACCTGAGCGGGCGTATTGCCAAGCAGCGACAGAGAATTCGGACCGCGAAGAGAGTTGTCGCCATCTGCATATTCGTAACTACTCACCTCGCCCTCACCCCCGCCCTCACCCACTCCGAAGGAGTGGGTACCCGCCACAGGGAGAGGGGAGAACAACAACGGTAATACCGACACGCGAAATGCCCGACTCATCCTTTGGAGTGGGTGCCCGACTAACCGTAATGCTGTTGTAGGGGCGCAATTCATTGCGCCCAATCAGCAGCGGTGTGGAGAGCGTGATAAATCACGCCCCTACAACGTCATTCACAGGAGAGTCGGGCTGGAAGCCCGACCTACGCGGGAAATACGCGGGAAAGCCTGACCCACGCGATAATTGTTGGAAGCCCGAGCCACAAGGTGAGTAGTTACGCATATTCTTACTTGACCAGGCTGGGGATTAGACTGCAGAGGCGAGCAGCGGCAGACAAACGGACGGCCCCAAGCCCACAGCAGGTGAAGCCGGTGCATATACCCACGGCTCCGGCGGCATTGTGGGCTTTTTTGGTGGCCAGATCGGGTATATGAGCCGGCGCGGACAGCCGGTTGTAATGCGCAGGGCAACGAGGCGAATTGAGATGGGGCTAAGGTTCAAACGGATTGTGGATTTGCTGGCCGCATTGCTGGGCCTGGTCCTGCTGTCCCCGGTACTGCTGGTTATCGCGGTGGTAGCATGGCTGAAGATGGGTTCGCCGGTGATTTTCCGGCAGTTGCGCCCGGGATATAAAGGGCGACCATTTACCATCTATAAGTTCCGCACTATGCGTGAAGCTCATGATGCCAAAGGTAAGGCGCTGTCGGACGCTGAGCGTCTAACTTCATTCGGCAAACTATTACGCACGACGAGCCTGGACGAGCTACCGGAACTGTGGAACGTGGTCAAGGGCGAGATGTCGCTGGTAGGTCCGCGGCCGCTACTGATGGAATATCTGGAGCACTACAGTCCGCAGCAGGCGCGACGGCATGAGGCAATCCCGGGTATCACCGGCTGGGCGCAGGTCAATGGGCGCAATGCCATAACCTGGGAGCAGAGGTTCGAGTACGATATATGGTATGTGGACGTATGTGGACCACTGGAGTCTGTGGCTGGATTTACGGATTCTGGTAGCGACAGTTGGCACAGTGCTCAAGCGCGAAGGCATTTCGCAAGCAGGCCACGCGACCGTGGAGGAGTTTCGCGGGACCGGGGACTAGAAGCTGTTTCAAAACCCGATGAAGGGGACAGTCCCTAAAGGGACAGTCCCCCTCCACCAGCCGCGTATCACGAGGGGACTGTCCCCTGGGTAAGAAGCAGCAGCGTCTTTCCCGTAGGGGCTGAGCTTGTCGAAGCCCAGCCTGTGCGTCTTCGCAAACGAGGTTTTGAAACCGCTTCTAAAGGGCTCAGGTCGTAAGTGGGGTGCTATAATATGGCACAGATCGTGGTCTATGGCGTAGGCGGAAACGGCCGGGAGATTGCGGACATCATCGTAACTGCCCGGGAAGCCGGAGCAGACTGGGAATTACTCGGCTATGTGGATGATGCGCCGGAGCATCAGGGGATTCAGAGGCTTGGCCTGCCAATTGTGGGCACCGGCGAGTGGTTGGCGGCGCACCCGGACGTGCAGGTTGCCATGGGGATTGGCCATCCTCGCATCCGGAGCACCATCGCGGCAAAAGTTGACGCTATGGGCAACAGATGGGCAACAGTGGTGCATCCCACTGCTGTGGTATCGGCATCGTCTGAGCTGGGTGAAGGTTGCGTAGTCTTTGCCGGAGCAGTTTTGTCTTGCAACTCGCAGCTTGGCCGCCTGGTGCAGGTCAGTTTCAACGCAGTTGTGCACCATGATACACGGGTGGGGGATCTGGGCTGCCTGATGGCAAATGTGGTGCTCGGAGGGAATGTAGATGTAGGGACAGGAAGTTTCGTGGGGATGGGTGCACAGGTGCGGCAGGGGGTCTCAGTTGGTGAATGGGTGCTG
>JALGTY010000296.1 GCA_029821145.1 Candidatus Zipacnadia bacterium | reverse complement strand
GTTCGGCGAAGAGGGTGTTGACGAAGAGCGGCTCCACAACGCCGTCGCCTTTACTTCCCTGCTGTATAACGAAGCCGACGGGCTGGTCTATTGCGGCATCACCGCCTATGATTCAGACATCTTTTATGCCTTCAACCCGCAGACCCTGGAGTTCACCAGCCTCGGCTGGGCCGATGTGGGCGAGAAGTATGACGTGAAGGTTCACCGCTCCCTGTGCATGGACAATGATGGCATCCTCTACGGGGCCACTGCCTGCCTCCACGATGTAACGCAGCGTCTGAAGGCACCCGGTGGGAAGATATTCTCCTACGATCCAAAGACCGGCGAGCTGAAGCTCCTGTGCACCCCAATCGAGTATGACTACATCCAGACCATCACCCTCGACCCCGAGCGGATGCTGCTCTACGGCCAGACCTATCCGGTGTCCAATTTCTTCAAGTACGACATCGCCAGGAATGAAGTCACCAACTTCAGCTACATCGGCTCCTCGACGCATATCTCGGCGCTTGATGACAGGGGCCGCTTCTGGGGATCCTACCGCTCGCGCGGCAATAACCTGTTGTGCTACGACCCCGACACTGATGACATCACCTGGTTCGATCATGGTCTTCCCAACGACGCTGCGGTGGACGGCATGATCAACGGCGGCGATGGCTATATTTACGTCGGCTCCACGGGCGGCGAGCTGATCCGCCTCGATCCGGCGACTGCCGAATGTGAGTACCTGGGCAAGCCCTATCCTGAAGGCCGCATGCCGGGGCTGATAGTCGGCGAGGACGGCCTAATCTATGGCTCTGCCGGCAATGCCCGCGAAGCTGACATGGCAAAGCTCTTCTGCTACGATCGCCGGAAACAATCTTTCACCCATCTCGGCAACCTCTACGACCCTGACCTGGACACCGGCTGCTACTTCAGCCATGACATCACGGCTGCTGACGCCAACACTTTCTACGTCGCCGAAACCGACAATCCCGATCGCTCGGGTTATCTGTGGGAGTGTCGTCTGGACGCCTAGCGCGCATCGTTCATGGACGCGTGGCACGGGCTTTCCAGCCCGTGAATTCCGTACGCATTGCCGGCAACATAACGCCAATTGAGACCAGCGGAGGAATCAGCAATGCCTCTAAAATGCAAGGCCCACATCCTGCGCGACTTCAGCATGAAGCACGCGCCGATGGAATCCGATGAATTTGGCGCTGACCTGGACGAAGAGCGGCGGCGCAACTACGTCGCCTTCACCTGTCTGCTCTATAGCGAGGACGACGGGATGCTCTATTGTGGCATCACCGCCTATGATGCGGACATCTTCTACAAGTTCAACACGCAGACTCTGGAGTGGACGAGTCTTGGCTGGGCGGACGTGGGCGAAGAGTTTGATGTGAAGATCCACCGCTCGCTGGAGTTCGATACTGACGGCACCATTTATGGGGCTACGGCGTGTCTGCACGATGTGTCGCGGCGACTGGAAGCGCCCGGTGGAAAGATCTTCACCTACAAGCCCGACACGGGGCAGTACGAGGTCCTGTGCACGCCGCTCAAGTACGACTACATCCAGACGATAACCTTCGACACCGACCGCCGCCTCATCTATGGCCTGACCTATCCGGTGTTCAAGTTCTTCAAGTATGACATTGACGCCGACGAGGTCACCGACTTCGATTTCATCGGCTCGATAACGCATATTTCGGCGCTGGATGACAAGGGCCGCTTCTGGGGCACCTGGCACTGGACGCTGCATAACCTGTTTTGCTATGACCCTGACAGCGACGAGATTACCTGGTTCGATCACAGTATTCCGAACGGGCCTGCCGGCAAGGACATCATGTATCCGGGCGCTGGGCCGGTGGATTGCATGATCAACGGTGGCGACGGCTACTTGTACATCGGCTCTACGCTGGGCGAGCTGATTCGCCTGGACCCCAACACCGGCGATTGCGAGTACCTGGGCAAGGCCTATGATTCGCGCCGCATGCCGGGGCTGATGGTCGGCAAGGACGGGTTGATTTACGGCTGCGGAGGAGACGGCGGGGAAGGACAGCTTTTCTGTTACGACCGGGAGAGCGGCGCTTTCCACAACCTCGGTGCCATGTACGATCCTGATTTAGATGAGACTTGCTACCGCACCCACGACCTTGCGGTGGATGACCGCAATGTGTTCTACATCGCCGAAACGGACAACCCCCACCGCTCGGGATATCTGTGGGAGTGTCACTTGGATCTGTGATGCAGCTATTGGCAAGTTTGGACAATAAAGGGGCTACCGGCGGTAGCCCCTTTTGCCTTCTGCCCTATTCTCTTGTTTACGCCGGCCGCTTAGCTGCGCCGCTCAATGATTTCCCTGGCGACCTCTGCAGCGCGCTCGCCCGATAGAAACATCCCGCCGAAGATCGGCCCCATGCGTGGTGAGGCGAATACAGCGTTGGCAGCCATGCCGGCTACGATCAGTCCCGGATAGACCTCCTGAGTGTTGCCGACCAGCGCGGCCTCCCCGATCTCGGCATGCATCGGCCGCTCGCCGGGCACTGCACCGTCGTCGGTATTGAAGCGCGCGCCGGGGATCTTGCGAAGGACGCCGCGTGCGATCTCGGCATCATGCCCGGTGGCATCTATGACGCACTTGGCCGCCAGCGCCAGCGGGTCAACGTGCAGGCCGGCGGCTTCTACTGCGCCCCAGTTGATGACCACGCCGCACACCTCGTCGTTATCGCGGATCATGACATCTTCGACGGCCACGCCGACCCATATCCGCACACCGGCGTCAATCGCGGCGGCGGCGCATTTTGCGACCGTCTCCACCGAGTCGGCCACATAGTAGCCCTCGTGTGCGGAAAGCTTGATACCCACGTCTTCCATTATGCGCTTGCCGGCTTCCTGCACGACTATGCGGGGAAAGAGCATCCCACCGCCCCAGATGCCGCCACCGACGGCCAGCTTCCGCTCGAATACCGAGACGTTGTAGCCTTCGGCGGCAAGTATTCGTGCGGCGGTCAGTCCGGCCGGGCCGGCACCGACTATGGCGACATCCATCTCCATGCACTCGCCGAAATCCTTCGCGAAGCTCTCGACGATGAGCGAGGTGATCTTGGGTTCACTCAACGGGGCTGTATCCATGTTCCAATCAACTCCAGGTATTATTGAGCACGCCAACCGGTAGTCAAACTGGCCTGCAAGAAGAGGCTACACTCAATGCATTCAAATTCTACTGCATAACATGCGCTTTCGCAAGCGCCGGCGGCGGCTGTGGGCATCAGGCTTTGTACGGCGCAAGCAGCACACCGTTGACCTCTGCAAGCCTGTCGAATCTGACAAAGTCACGGCCCGCCCGGGTAAAATCCTCGGCCAGTGCATCCTTGGCAAACACTACATCCGCAAATCGTGCCGCGCACAGGTCGGAATGGCCGTCGCCCAGGTAGATGGTGCGGGAAAAATGAGGCCGCAGGCGCATCAGGTGCGCGGTCTTGCAGTTGCCACACTGCTCGCAGTCGTCACTCCTGTGCGGAAATGTTATCTTGACTCCGTGGTCAGTGACCTGCGCGTGGTTTGCATAGCGGGGGATGCAGCGGCGCGGGCGCTGCAGCACCGTGTCACCCGGGCACGTCTCCCAGCCCAGCCGACCCAGCATCCTATCCACATAGAAGTCCAATCCGTCGCTGACCACGACCAGCCCGGCGCCAATCTGAATGGCCGCCTCTGCCAACTCATTGAAGCCTTCGTCCAGCTCGAAGCTGTCTATCATCCGGTAGATCGCCGCTGGTGGCAGGTCCACCATCCCCCACTGGCGGCGCAGACATTCCATCGAGTCGATCTCTCCGCGCCGCCATTGGTGCTCGACCTCCCACGCCTCGTCCAGGTCCAGAGCATCAATCACCGCGATGCCGGTATCTTTGACACTGATGGTGCCATCGAAGTCTATGAATATCAGATCGTTCCTGGCTCCTACGCGATGGGTGGTAAATGGTCGCTTGTCTGCGTCAGTTCCTGCATTCTGCATAGATATTGCCTCGTCATGTGCTGTCGCGTGTCCTGATATTAGCCTATCTACGTGCCTGCCGTAAAGTGGCCGGCTGTTTCGTGCCTGTCTCTGTCTCAGGGCAGGAGACGTCCTTGCGGCCGGCGAATCATCTAGCTGACCAAAGCGGTATAGCCAGGGAGGAGCGTTATGTCTGAAGTCACTTTTCGCGAGTACACCCCGGACGATGCCGAAGACTTACTGACCGTGCGCAATGCTATCTTTCCCCCGTTGACGCTGGAGCAGTGGCACGAGTTGGAGCCTGTCAACACGGCTGCCATGGCCTATATTGGCGAGGAGCTGGTGGGCGCGATCCCGCTGGAATTCCGACCGTTTCAGGTCGCCCCAGGTGCGATAATTGACACCGCCTTCGAGCACGCGGTCGGCACTCGCCAGGACATGCGCTCCAAGGGCATTGGCTCTGGTATGATCGCTGCAGCCAAGGAGTTCCTACAGGACCGCGCCGAGATGCTGATGGTCTATCGCGGGGCAGAACGCAGCCGTGGGTATCGCTTCTATGAGAAGACCGGCCACGTGGACCTCATCTACCTACGGAGCGCCACATGGGAGCCGGAGAAGGTCACGGAAGGCGACTGCGCCCTCGGCGGCCTGGAGGAATTGTATGCCGATTCCGAGCAAATCTTCTCCGTCTTCACGGCGATGTTCGGCGACTACGGCGGCTTTCCGTATCGGGATGGCCCTGGCTACTGGGAGCTGGCGATGAACCGCGGCATCTACATGGTGGTGCCGCAGGACACCTACTATATCCGGTACCCCGCAGGCGGGCCGTTGCAGGCCTATATGATTGTGGGCGAGAAGACCGGCGACCGCGCCGACCAGCCGTTGCAGATCCAGGACGCGGCGGCGACCGACGCCGAGGCCCTCCAGCACTGCCTCCAGACGCTGGCTAACATGGCGGTTGAAAAGGGCAAGCCGGTCACATGGCTGCTTTCCAGCGAGCATCCCTGCCGCCAGATTGCCATTGACACCGGCTTCAAGCTGGACTTGCGCTACACGATGATCATGGGCCAGATGCTGGCCCCGCAGCGGCTGTTTGGCAAGGTCTGCACCGATCTCGACCTGGTGGCAGACCTGAAAATCAATGTCTGGACGCCGACGAGGGATTACACCCTCTACGAAGGCCCGGATGCCAAGACCGAGATTACCATTGAGGCCAAGGACTGGGCGATAGATCGGCTGCTGTGCCGGCGGCTGGATTTCGCGGGTGCGGTGAAAAGCGACATCGTCAGCGTGCTCAATGCCACGCCTGACATCATCGAGCGCATCAGCAATGCTCTCCCCTACAACCTCTGGGCCTATCCGACGATTGACTACACCTAGCCGGACAATCGTAAACGTGCGACGATAAGGTTTGTACAGCGTCTTGAGCTTTTCTTGAGCAACCATTGACACTTTCCAGAGCATGTGCTAGAGTGTCTGCAGAGTCGTTGCGTGTACCTCGAAAACCCATACGTGTCGGCGGACAGGGGGCCATCGGCCCTGGAACACGGTGCAAATCCGTGGCTGTCCCGCAACTGTAACCGGATACGAAAGCCCACCAAGCCACTGGACTGAGCCAGGCGAAGTCTGGGAAGGCGCGGCGAGTAGGTTAAGCCGGAAGCCAGGAGACGGTCTGCCGACATAATCATCACCCTCCCTGCGAGGCACAGGAGGTGAGAATAATAGTTGATTCGCACGCGGCCATCTCACCCCGAGATGGCCGTTTTTCTTTGCGGCACACGCTATCCGAGTCGGATTCTGTCCGGCCAGCGGAAGGAGAAAGAGGACTGATGCAGATGTCACAACTGCTGCGCGAAGGCATGGTCGAGATCTACACTGGTGAGGGCAAGGGCAAGACTACCGCCGCCCTTGGTCTGGCCCTGCGTGCGGCCGGCTACGGTCTGAGAACGGTAATCATCCAGTTTATCAAGTCTGCCGACTGTGGCGAGCACTACGCCTGCGGCCGCTTAGCGCCCCATGTCACGATACTGCCGCTGGGCAACGGCTTCGTCTTTGGCTGCCCACGCGATGACCAGAGGTACTGTGCCATCCAAGCACTCGCCGCCGCCCACGATGTCATCACCGAAGGTGCAGCCGATGTGGTCGTGCTTGATGAGATCAACTGCGCGCTGGCCTGCGGGCTGCTTTCACTCAAAGAGGTATTGCAATTGATTGATCTTCGGCCCTCGCAGATGGAGCTGATCCTGACGGGCCGCAGCGCTCCGTACGAGCTCTACCAGCACGCCGACCTGGTCACCGAGATGAAAGCGATCAAGCACCCCTACGACGAGGGCATCATGGCCCGCAAGGGTATTGACTACTAGCCACGGCCCTGCAACGGACCTTGACAAATTGGCGCAGAGTCGGTATAGTTACGGCGTAGTCGCACAAAGACTGTGAAGGGGAGTAGTAGGCGGTCCAGCGCGATATAGAGAGGTCGTCCCGAGGGCACAACGTCCCAGGCTGGAAGACGACTATCGCAGCACCGTCGAATCTCGCCCCGGAGTTGCGGGCTGAAATGCGGGCAGTTACAGGAATTGCCTGCTGAGTAGGTACCGACGGTACTTCACCGTTATCTGAAGAGGGTGTCGGAGACCGGCTTTGCTCCCGCACCCACAGAGCGGGCGAACCGTAGAGGTTCGCTAAGAAGAGTGGTACCGCGTGGGAATATTGTCCCTGCGTCTCTTCATCGAGACGGAGGGCTTTTTTGTTCTCCGTCGCAGGAGGCTCTTAATCAGAGACCGCCGGCCCGATTACTGGCCGGTGAGACGGAGGTAGTAACGATGGCACGCAAAATCGTGATATTTGACACTACGCTGCGCGATGGCGAGCAGTCGCCGGGCGCGAGCATGACTATGTCAGACAAGCTGACTCTGGCGCAGCAGTTGGCCCACCTCAATGTTGATGTGATCGAGGCCGGCTTTCCGATCTCGTCGCCTGAGGACTTCGAGTCGGTTTCGCGGATCGCCGAGGAGGTGAGCGGGCCGACTATCTGCGGCCTGGCGCGCACCAAACACGATGACAT